>JAKSQS010000120.1 GCA_024404055.1 Clostridia bacterium
GCAGCTTGATTTCGGCAACATATTCCGCCTGTATCTCGTCTATGCCGAAGCCTATCATCAGGTTCGGCACAACCTCGCTTTCCTCCTCGGTGTTTCTGGCTATGCTTATCGCCTTGTCAATATCAAGCAGGATTTTTTCAAGACCCTTTAACAAATGCAACTTATCCTGCGCTTTTTTCAAATCAAAATTAACACGCCTGTATACGCAGTTGCCTCTGAAACGAATCCACTCTATCAGCAGGTCTCTCACTCCGAGTACCTTCGGTGCACCGTTTATCAGCACATTGAAGTTGCACGGAAAGCTTTCTTCAAGCGGCGTCATTCTGTAAAGCTTTGTCATCAGCTTGTCCGGGTCTGTTCCGCGTTTCAAATCAATTGTAATTTTAAGACCCTTTACATCGGTTTCATCCCTTATGTCGCTGATTTCCTTTATTGAACCGGCTTTAACGCGGTCAATAACCTTGTCAATAATTGCCTCTGCGGTTGTTGTGGGCGGAATTTCCCTTATATCTATGCAGTTGCAGCTTTTATCATATTCATATTTTGCCCGAACCTTGATGCCGCCCCTGCCGGTTGAATATATTTCATCAATCGCGGCTTTATCATACATTATTTTGCCGCCGCCGATAAAATCGGGCGCAAGGAGCGTTTGTGAAACATCAAAGCTTTGGTCCTTTATCAGCTCAATCGTCGTATTGCAGACCTCTTCAAGGTTAAATGAGCATATGGAGCTTGCCATACCGACTGCTATGCCCGTGTTCGCGTTTACAAGGACAGACGGAAATGTAACAGGCAGCAGCGAAGGCTCAAGCATGGTGCTGTCATAGTTATCCACAAGGTCAACCGTATTTTTGTCTATGTCTCTGAAAAGCTCCGCACATATGGGCGACAGCTTTGCCTCCGTATATCTTGAGGCGGCATACGCCATATCCCTTGAATACGCCTTGCCGAAATTTCCCTTGGACTCAATAAAGCCGTGCAGCAGCGCCTCGTGTCCCGTTGAAAGCCTGACCATGGTTTCATATATAGCGGCATCGCCGTGCGGATTCAGCCGCATTGTCTGACCGACAATATTCGCGCTTTTGGTTTTGCCGCCGGTGAGAAGACCCATTTTATACATGGTATAAAGCAGCTTTCGGTGTGAAGGCTTGAAGCCGTCTATCTACGGTATGGCACGCGAAAGGATAACGCTCATGGCATACGGCATATAATTTATTTCAAGGGTGTCAACTATTTCCTGTTCAACGGTTTCCCCTGCTCCGCTTATATGTGTGTTGGCGGTTGAAGGAGCCGCGTCACTTTTTGGGGGCTGTTTTTTTCTTGCCATTTATCTGCTCTGAACCCGCAGGTTCACCTTTCATTGTTATTTGTTCTTAACTGACATCGGTCATGTCAATATACAGATGACCGAACTCGGCTATATAATCCTTTCTGCCCTGCAAATTATCGCCTAAAAGCAGGTCAAACTTATCACTCGTCGCCTGAGCGTCGCTGGGTGTTACCTTGATAAGTCTGCGCGTGGCAGGATTCATTGTTGTAAGCGACATCATATCCGCGTCGTTTTCACCTAGACCCTTGGAACGCTGTACCGTATATTTTTTTTCGCCTATAACCTCAAGCGCGTCCGTTTTTTCCTTTTCGGTATAAGCAAACCATGTTTCATTTCCGCAGGTGATTTCATAAAGCGGTGATTCCGCTATAAACACCTTGCCCTCGGTGATAAGGTCGGGCATAAGTCTGTAAATCATCGTAAGTATAAGGGTGCGAATCTGATAACCGTCCACATCGGCATCGGTACATATTACAACCTTATTCCAGCGCAGCATATCTATGTTGAAATTTGCAAGGTCCTTGAACGCCTTGACCTTGGATTTCACCGTAACGCCGCAGCCGAGCACCTTGATAAGGTCTCCGATTATTTCACTTTTGAAAATTTTGTCGTATTCGGCTTTCAGACAGTTGAGAATTTTGCCCCTTACCGGAATAATCGCCTGAAATTCGGAATTTCTTGCCTGCTTGCACGCGCCCAATGCGGAGTCACCCTCCACGATATAGAGCTCCCGTTCGTCAACATCGCGGCTTCTGCAATCCACAAATTTCTGCACCCTGTTCGCCATATCGTTGGAGCTTTGCAGGTTCTTTTTCAATGACTGTCTTGTATGCTCCGCCTTCACGCGGCTGCGCATATTCACAAGCACCTGATTTGCGATTTTTTCCGCGTCAAGCTTGTTTTCAAGGAAATACACCTCTACGGAGTGCTTCAAAAACTCCGTCATGGCTTCCTGTATAAATTTATTGGTAATCGCCTTTTTTGTTTGATTCAGATAAGATGTTTCCGTTGAAAAGGAGGATGAAACAAGCACAAGGCAATCCTCAACATCCTGAAATTTTATTTTCGGGTCTGTTTTCGTATACTTTCCGTTCGCTTTGAGATAAGCATCTATCTGATAAACGAGTGCGCTTTTTACCGCGCTGTCAGGCGAGCCGCCGAACTCAAGCCAGCTTGAATTATGATAATATTCAATAAGCTGTGTTTTGTTTGAAAAAGCAAGCGCAATATTCATTTTCACGCGGTAATCGGCAAGGTCTTCCCTGTCGCGACCCTTGCGCTCCGCATTGAAAAACTGCACATCCGTCAGAAAATCGTCTCCGATGAGCTCTTTAACATAGTCGGTTATGCCGTTTTCATAATAGTAAGTGAACTGCTCAAATTTTCCGGGAGCCGTTTCGTTTTTCAACTCAAATTTAACGCCGTTGTTGACAATTGCCTGCCTTTTAATGGTCTCCTGATAATATTCAAGCGGAATATCAATATCCGTGAAAACCTCCAGGTCGGGCTTCCAGCGTATTCTCGTTCCCGTGTCCCTTTTGCTGTACGGCTCCTCATGTAATCCGCCGACATTATATCCCTTTTCAAAGCGCAGAGTGTATTTGTTTCCGTCACGGTGAATTTCCGCATCCATATATTCAGATGCATACTGCGTTGAGCAAAGTCCGAGACCGTTCAGACCGAGCGAAAACTCATAGCTGCCGCCGGAGTTTGTGTCGTATTTGCCGCCTGCATACATTTCACAGAAAATCAGCTCCCAGTTATAGCGGTCATACTTTTTGTTAAAACCGACGGGAATACCGTCACCGAAATCCTGTATTTCAACAGAACCGTCCGCAAAACGGGTAACAATAATTTTGTCACCCCTGCCCTCTCTTGCCTCGTCTATCGAGTTGGAAAGTATTTCAAATACAGCGTGACAGCAGCCCTCAATACCGTTTGAGCCGAAAATAACGGCAGGACGCTTTCGCACCCTGTCAGCCTCCTCAAGCAGCTTTATATCTTCATCCGTATAGCCGTTTTTCTTTGCCATTTAGTGCTTCGGCGCGTCGGTTTATGCGCCCTTCCTTTCTTATGAGTTTTTTATTTCAAAAATAACAATATATTACATAATATGTTTTCGCAAAATACCACATATATACTTTACTCTTTTTTTCAGAAAAAATCAAGTAGCAGACAAACAAAAGTTTGCAAAGCACACAAAAAAATACCGGGCATCTGCCCGGTATAAATTCAGTTTTTAAAATCAATATACGAAATCTCTGAAGGTTACATAGTTTTCCATATGTGCGCTCTTGTTATCAAGGCTTGCAATAAGAATCTTTGCATGGTCTATCTGAATGTCAACATGAGCGGTCTGATCCATGGAAACAAACTTTCCGTCGGGAGAAATTTCCGCATTGATTTCATAGCCCTTGTACCAAACATGAACATTGCCGTCATATTCCTTAACAATGCTTACATTGGTCTCAATCTCGGTTGCTATATCTTCCCAATAAAGCAGTGAGCAAACTGCTTCACCAAGGAAGCTGCCTTCTTTCTTTGGTGTGTCTTCATCAGCCATAACCATGTGGATGTCATAGTTGCCGTTTGCGTTCTGTGTGCATTCAGCAGAAACGATCTTTGAATAATCGGTCAGTGTGAAGGGCGCGAAACGGTTCTTTGCGGAATCATCACCCTTGGGGCTGTCCTGGCTCTCACATTCATCTTCGGTTGTCATATAACCGCCGACTATTTCGGTGATCTTATCATCAACCATGCCGATACCGGTAACATTGAGGTTGCTTATGGTCTGCCATTCTCTCTTTATGTAGCCTGCTTCGCCATCTTCCTTAACTCTCTTAACTGCAGCCTTGTAGAAATCTGCAATCTGGTCAACACCGGTGGGTATGCCGGCAGAGGGAGCGGCAGTTGTATCCGCAGGAGCATCTGCGGGAGCCGTTGTATCTGCGGGAGCCGTTGTATCTGCGGGAGCTGTTGTGTCAGCCGGAGCTGTTGTTGCCGGAGCAGCCGTTGTTGCGGGAGCTGCGGTTGTTGCCGGAGCAGCTGTTGTTGCAGGAGCTGCGGGCTGTGCATTTGCCGCGATGCTTTCAAGCTTATCAAGTGTTGCGCTGTCGTAAGAAACGGTGACATTGATAGCACAGGCGGATGCTGCAAGCACCATTATCACCGTAAGTGCAAGTGAAATAATTCTGACAATATTCTTTTTCATTTAAAATACTTCCCCTTTCGGTTTAATTTAACCATATGTTAATTTACAATATATTTGAAGCTTTGTCAATCCCTAAAAGAAAAATTTTTATAAAAAAACATCTTTTTTATTTGATAAAGTATATTTAATTGACAAACACACGGTTATGAGATAAAATTATAAAATAAAAATGAAAGGAACGCAACAGATTATGACCGGAAGCTATGATTTTTATGTTATCCCCGACCTGCATATGATTCCGCCCGGGCTGACGCTCACAAGTGAGCAGCGGCTTGACCAGCGTACACTTATCGAGACACCGAAAATACATGAGGCTGTTTTTGCCGCAGTATGTGCCGACACAGATATTGACACAATAATCGTACCGGGCGACCTGACAAACTCCGGCGAAAAAGAGGCTCATCTCGCACTTGTGAAGGAGCTTGAGGAAATCGAGAAGAAAGGCAAAAAAATATTCGTAATTTCCGCCGCACACGACTATTGCAAAAAAACGCGCTTCACCGGCTACACACCGACAGAAAGGAACGAGCTGACGGAGCTTTACAGGCAGTTTATGTTCGACAAAGCCGAATCCGTCGCGCCGGACGGGTTCAGTTATTCAGCCGTGTTAAAGCCCGGACTTTTTCTGCTTGCGCTCAATGACGATAAAAAGCCGGAGGACGGTGTAAAGGGCTACGGCTTTACAAAGGAAACCTTTGACTGGATAAAGACCGAATGTGAAAAGGCAAAGGGCAGAGGTGACAGAATAATTGCCATGACGCATCACCCCATGCTGCCCGTTAACACGCTTTATCCCGTGATTGCCCTCGGCGATATGGTTGAAAACTGGAAGGACACAGCGGCGTTTCTTGCCGACTGCGGCGTTGAAATCATGTTCACCGGGCACACGCATATGCACGGCATAAATTATTTTGATTCCGTCAGCGGCAACAGAATTTATGATGTAAACACCGCTTCAATCGTCGGCTATCCCACCGCATACAGAAAGATACATATGGACAGTGATATAATTGATATTAAAACCGTATGCACTCCGAAATATGAATGGGATTCGGACTGCGAAACCGCCAACGAGCACGCATACAAAAATTTCAGGCGGCTGCTTGAAAGCAAGGCGCAGGGAATTATGGACGGCGGCGAAAGCTTCGGCAAAGCAGTCGGCATGAGCCCAGAAAAGGTGAAAAAATTAGGTCCCGTTGTGAATATTGCAGGACTTGCGGTGAAAAAGCTCACCGTCGGCGGTTTAGGCAAAATACTCGGTATAAGCCGCAAAATAGCCCCCTCATTAAAGGATATGATGTTCCGCGACCTGATATTCGACCTTGTGCTTTCAATGTATCACGGCGGTGAAAGCTACACGCCGGATACACCGGTATATCAGACGATGAACGCGATTTTTGAAAGGGTTGAAAAATTCTGCGACCTGTTTAAAATCAAAGGTGTAAGGGAAATAACGGAAAATCTGCGTGCCGGCTTTCTTTACGACCTGCCGCCGGCTGACTGGGACGCAGTGATAAAAAGCAAAAAATAAAATATAAAAATCGGGGCTGTCACATCAAGATGCAGCCCCGGTTAATTTTTTGTCAAAAATTTTATTTATCGAGATTTTTATTAATTTCAGCCCATATAACCTGGTCGGCGCATTTTGCCGTCAGCATGGCGATTTTCAAAAGCATATTTCTTCCTCCTGCTTGTGATTTCCGAGCTGCCAGAAGGCTACCGCGCTTGCTGCGGCAACATTCAATGAATCCACACCGTATGACATGGGAATTTTCACGGTATAATCACATCCTTCAACTGCCCTTTCGGACAAGCCGTCGCCCTCCGTGCCGAGAATAACCGCAAGCCTTTCTTCGCTCATCAAAGCCGGGTTGTTGACATTTACAGACTTTTCCTCCAATGCCATGGCAGCGCATTTAAAGCCGTATTCATGCAGCAGGTCAAGTCCGCCGTTTTCAAGCGGCAGCGGAAAATATGCCCATGGAATCTGAAACACCGTGCCCATGCTGACCCTTATACATCGGCGGTACAGCGGGTCACTGCAGCCCGGAGTAAGCAGCACACAGTCCATGCCCAGTGCGGCGGCACTGCGAAAAATCGCACCCACATTTGTCGGATTCATCACCCGGTCAAGCACTGCGGCACGGGACGCACCTTCAAGTATTTCATCAACGCCGCGCTTTTTCGGTCTTTGCATGGCGCACAGCATACCGCGTGTGAGACAGAACCCCGTAAGCTCCGTAAGAACGGAAAACGCAGCGGTAAAAACCGGAATATCGCCGCACTGCGCTATAATGCTTGCCGCCTCCCCTTCAATATGCTTATCCTCAACAAGCATTGAAACGGGTACACACCCTGCTTCAAGCGCCCGCTGAACAACCTTCGGGCTTTCCGCGATAAACATCCCCTTTTCCGGACAGTCGCGGTTGACAAGCTGATTTTCGGTGAGCCTTGCATAAACATCAAGCTCCGGCGCGTTAAAATCGGTTATTTTTATTATATTCGTCATAAAATCACTCCGGGGGAATTATGTTATCTGAAAAGAATGCCGTGAAACAACAGCCGCAAAGAAGAAGCGAATTGAAGCACTGAAAATCAGTGCATCCGGCTCTCTTTTCCGATATAATCGAGTTGATGATAAACAAAAATACCGAGAATAAATATAGCACATTCGCCCGAAATGTGCAACTGAAAATTGATGATTTTTTCAGCTTAATTTGTTTGATTTAATCTTTTTTAGAATTATAACAA
>JAKSQS010000121.1 GCA_024404055.1 Clostridia bacterium
ATAGGTCTTGCTGACGGTCTTCGCAGAATCGGTAAAAACTGTGTTGCGGCACTTCGTGAGCCGTCACTCGGTCCTGTTTTCGGCATAAAGGGCGGCGCGGCAGGCGGCGGATATGCTCAGGTTGTTCCTATGGAGGACATCAATCTTCATTTCACAGGTGATTTTCACGCCATAGGCGCGGCAAACAATCTGCTTGCCGCCATGCTTGACAACCACATTCAGCAGGGCAATTCGCTTGGCATTGATGTGCGCAGGATAACATGGAAACGCTGTGTTGACATGAACGACAGGCAGTTGAGAAACATTGTTGACGGTCTCGGCGGCAAAATGAACGGCACCCCCCGTGAGGACGGCTTTGACATCACGGTTGCAAGCGAAATCATGGCAGTGCTTTGCCTTTCAAATTCCATAACAGACCTTAAGGAAAGACTTTCAAGAATAATTGTCGGCTATAATTTCAGCGGCGAACCCGTAACCTGCGGTCAGCTCAAGGCGGCGGGCGCAATGGCGGCACTGCTTAAGGATGCGATAAAGCCGAACCTCGTGCAGACGCTTGAGGGAACACCCGTTTTTGTACACGGCGGACCTTTTGCAAACATTGCCCACGGCTGCAACTCCGTCACTGCCACAAAGCTTGCGCTTAAATGCGGCGATTACACCGTTACGGAGGCAGGCTTCGGCGCAGACCTCGGCGCTGAAAAATTCCTTGACATAAAGTGCCGTGCGGCGGGACTTACGCCGGACGCGGTGGTTATTGTGGCAACTGTAAGAGCTCTCAAAATGCACGGCGGACTTGCAAAAACGGAGCTCGGAGAAGAAAACCTCAATGCGCTTGAAAAAGGTATCCCAAATCTTCTTCGCCATGTTTCAAATATAAAAAATGTGTACCGCCTCCCCTGTGTTGTTGCGGTCAACCGTTTCCCCACCGACACAGACAACGAAATCAATTTTATCATTGAAAAATGCCGTGAGCTCGGCGTAAACACGGTGCTTTCCACCGTCTGGGCAGACGGCGGCGCAGGCGGCGAGGAGCTTGCAAAAGAGGTCGTAAGACTTTGTGAGGAGGAAAAAGGCGACTTCACCTTCTCTTATGAGCTTGATATGAGCATTGAACAAAAGCTTGAAGCAGTTGTTAAAAAGATATACGGCGGTGACGGAATAGAACTCACTCCCGCCGCGAAAAAGCAGGCGCAGACATTGACAGAGCTCGGCTTTGACAGACTGCCCGTCTGCATGGCGAAAACGCAGTACAGCTTTTCCGATGACCCGAAAAAGCTCGGCGCACCGGAGGGCTTCACGGTAAGCATACGCAACTTAAAGGTCAGCGCAGGCGCCGGATTTATCGTTGCTCTTACAGGTGAAATAATGACCATGCCCGGTCTTCCGAAGGTTCCGGCAGCGGAAAAAATCGACATTGACGAAAACGGAAAAATTACAGGACTTTTCTGATAAAAACACGGCATCCCCGCAATCTTTAATATTAACGCCGATATAAGCGTTTGCTTATATCGGCGTATTTTTGTGTCTCTTAATTTTTCTTTTTATTTTGCCCCTTTACCGTCCCTGCGAAACGGATGAAAATCTCGGTATAAACCTGTCATCCTCCGTAAGTCCCAGCTCATTCACCGCGTTTTCAAATATTTTCGGCGCATTTTGCAGAGCCTCCGGGTGGTGTGCGTCACTCGCGAAATAAAACCGGCAGCCGCATTGCTTAAGTATCGCATATAAATTGATTATCGACTGAACATGGGCTGCGCTTTTATCTTTAAAATTAAAATCGACGGCGTTTATTTCAACTCCGGCACCGCTTTTGGCGATAATATTAAACACCCGTCTGATATTTTCTTCTCCGATTTTGCCGAAAAGCTCGTTAAACGGTATTTCCGGGCTTGCGTGGCAACTTGCCGGATGCGCAATTCCCACCTTCGTAAAATCAAAATTATGCGCCATAACCTTTTCAATTCTTTTTATATAGAGCTCCGCCCTTTGCTCAAGTGTCGCTCCCGGGTCAATGGTTTTGCCCGTAAGCTGTAAATGTGTGGTGGAAATGACAACAAACTCCATTTTTTCAAACGCCTGCGGAGAAATTCCGAGAACAAAATTTTTATCCATGTCTGTTTCGCAGCCGAAATGAAATTTAATTTTATCAGACTGCGGCAGCGGCATTGACTGTGCGATATACTCATAGGTCTGGTCATAAGGTGCGCCGTAGCTGCCGATAACATCCGCATCCCAGAAATGGTTTGTCAGACATATCTCACGAAAGCCGTTTTCCTCTGCATATCGGAAAATTCTTTCCGGCGTTTGCAATTCATCGTGTGAGCACGGTGATAAAAACGAATGTATATGATAATCGTGGTCAACGCTGTATTTCATCACTTTTTCTCCTCATCCTGCTTCGAAACAACGGCTTTGTTGAATATAGCTCATTCAGTCTTTATAAATCAGACACACCGCATGGGCGGCTATGCCGCCCCCGTCTCCTGTAAAGCCCAACCCCTCCTCAGTGGTTGCCTTAACACTCACTGCGTCCTTTTCAATTTCGCAGGCAGAGGCAATGTTCTCCCTCATTTTGTCAATATAGGGCATAAGCTTCGGTCGCTGTGCGAGCACCGTCGCGTCAATATTGCTTATGTGATAACCCTTTTCGTTAACCTCAATACATACCCTTTTAAGAAGCAGCAGACTGTCCGCTCCTTCATAAGCCGGGTCGGTATCCGGGAAAAGCTGACCTATATCACCGAGAGCGGCAGCTCCGAGCAGTGCGTCGCTTATTGCATGAAGAAGCACATCCGCATCGGAATGACCCAAAAGCCCCTTTTCATACGGTATTTCAACGCCGCCAAGTATCAGCCTTCTGTTTTCAACAAGCTTATGCACATCATATCCGTGACCTGTTCTGAACATCATATCTCCTCCGTTTTCTGAGCCTGCTCCCTTGCCCGTGAGGCATATTCGACAAATTCATCATATGTAATAAAGGTGTTGAGCACCTTTAAAAGTGAACCGCTTGACAGCCTTTCCGGCAGAGAAAGACTTTTTAAAAGGATTTTTCTCACCGTTTTGCTGTACGGCTTTCCGCTGACCGCATATTCATACATATCCGCGCTTGTGATTTCTCTGCGGTGCGGATTTTCATTTTCGCTGAAAAGCACTCCCGCCTTTTGCAGTGCCTGCCTTATCACATCCGCGCTCACGCCCTCAACGCCTAATTTGCCCTCCTTTGAGGGCTCGTCCTTTCTGCGCTCCTTGCCGAAAATATCAGGGATATAGGCATGAAACACCCTGTCCTGCGGCACGCTTCCGCCGATGAAGGCGCGGATTTTAAAGCCTGCCGAATCACTGTCGGTGAGTATCAGTATACCCTTCGTCTGCGCAAGCCTTTTAATCAGCTTCTGCTTTTCCTTATCCCTGAAAATGCCGAAGCCGTCTGTTTCGATTATCAGCGCGTCAATAATGTTTGAAAGCTTTATTTTGTCATATTTGCCCTCAACAATAACCGCGCAGTCAAGCTTTATCATTTTCTTTTTCCTTACTGTCCGTTTGCGGCAAGCATCAGCCGAACCATCGCTTTTTCAATTGCAAGCCGTCTGCCGTCGTTTCCGCTGTATTCCGTTTTCAGCGTCATATCCGCTTTATATAAAATATCAAGGCTTTTTCTCAACTGTTCAATGCTTAATTTTGATGAATCCCGCGCCGCGTTTCTCAGGCGAAATTCTTTGTTTTTATAATTAAAATAACCTGCAAAATATTCCGCGTTTTTGCCGCCCACAAGAGCAACCTTTGCCCTGTACATATCAACATATGCATTGATAAGCGCACCCATAATTATAATCGGCTCAACCTTCCTTGTAAAAAGCACACCCAAAAGATATGATGCCCTGTCCGGGTTGCCCGAAACAATTGCTTTAACAAGGTCAAACGCGGTTGCCTCCACGCTTTTAACGCAGACCGAATCAATAATCTGCTTTGTAATATCACCTTCACCGACATAGTGACACAGCTTTTCAAGCTCGTTGAAAATTGTGTTGTAATCGTCCCCGACAACACTCACAAGGTAGCTTGCGGCAGCGTTGTCAAGTCTGCATCCCCTTTTTGCCGCGCCCGCAATCATCGGCTTTAAAAGGGAAGCTCCCGTTCTTTTGCTTATCTGCACCGCATAACCGTATTTTTCAAAAAGCTTTATTATTTTCGCCGCCTTTGCGGAGCTTTTCTGTGAGAAATTCAGCGAATCCTGCCATACAACAAAAAGAGTGGTTTCCGGCAGATTGGTTATTTCAGCTGAAATAAGCTCGGTGTCATCGGCATTCAAGGCATCAAAATTCAGATTTCTGACAAAAACAACACTGCACGCGCTCATTACGGGCAGCGACTCACACGCGTCGGCTATATCCTCCGCCGTGCAGTCCGCCCCCTCGAACTTATGCAGGTTAAAATCAGCCATTGAGCCGTTTACACCTGCGTTTACAAGCTTTTGCGCATACAGCTTTTTCAGATACGGCTCGTCCCCGTAAATGAGAAACGCGCCGCAGGGAGAACCGGCTTTAATAATTTTCTTTATGCCTTCTTCATCAATTACCGCCATAAGCGTTACCCCCCTTTTATACGGCAGCCGCTGCGGCTTACCGTTATCTCCGTTTTAAGACTTCCCTGTGTAAAATACAGGTTCTCGCTTTCCGAGCTTCCCTCATTCTGCACAATAACACTGCCGAAGCCGCTGCTGTCCCCGGGAAGCCTGTCTGTAATAAGTATATCCGCGCTTTCAGGCGGAAAATCCGTGCCGGCAATTATTGTTGTGCCGTATATTTCGCACAGAACATAGCCGTTTTCAACGGTCAAGGTCACCCCGTCGCACGGGCTGATAACGGTATTCCCCGTTTTTACATATTCCGGCCCCGTCTGCACCTCGCCTGACGCGATAAACTCCGCATCCGGGTTATACTGCGCCGTGTCTTTCAGTTCATCCCTGTCATAGCTTTTATATGACGGTATAATCACATTTTCGATGATAAGATTTTTTCTGTCCGCTTCCTCGCTGATTTCGTTTGATGTATAATAATCACCCATACAGCCGATAACATCCGCTTTACCCTGTCTTTCCACTATAACGCAAAGTCCGTTTCCCGTGGGCAGCGCGCAGACTTTTACATGGGACGCATCGTAAATATAATACATTGCCGCGCCTGCAAGTATCACCGCAAGTCCTGCGGTAAGGCTTATCACGGCAGATTTCACCCGTTTTTTAGTTATCGGATACATCACGCAGAACACGGCAATAACAGTCAGTATACAGGCGTAAACATACGGATAATCCGCCCGGACCGTTGCGCACGGGAGAGACGAAACAAATTCAGCCGTTCTGATTATGTATGAGGTGACAAGCCCGAGCACCTCCGATATTACAGAGCCGAAAAACGGTACGCCGGATAAAAGAAACAAAACGGGCGTTAAATACATACAAAATACCGCCGGCAGGCTCACAAGCACATTTGCAAAAACCGAATACGGTGATACCGTGCCGAAATAATATACCGACACAGGCAAGGTAAATATCTGCGCAAAAACGGAAATAAGTGCTGCCGAAATGACCGTATAAGGAATATAATACAGGCGGCGCAGCTTTATTTTCATAGTTGCTTCCATGCCGTTAAGCACGGTATCGGCGCATATAAGCACACCTGCCGCCGCGCTGACGCTCAACAGGAAGCTCACATCACACACTATATACGGATTGAAAAGAATAAGAATGAAGCACGCAAAGCCCAAAGAGTTCAGTCCCTCTGTTCTTTCGCCTAAAAATGAGCCGACAAGATACAGCAGCATCATCGCGCCCGCCCTCATCACCGAGGTGCTGAATGCAGAAAACGCCATCACGGCAAGCACCGGCAATGCGCCCGCAATCGCGGTAATTTTTCGCGGAAGCTTCAGCCTTTTGAGAAATTCAACAACAAGCATTGCCCACGCACTTAAATGAAGTCCGGACACCGCCATAAGATGCGACAGACCTGCGGTCTGCATATTTGATTTAAAATCCTCGGATATACTGCCCTTGTCACCGAACAGCAGGGCAACGAGAAGTCCACCGTTGTCGCCCGGCATGGCGGCACATATTTTTTCGCTTATCTTCTGCTTTTCATTCAGTATATAATAATACGGCGTCTTTTTCTGCGGTGCGGTCACCGTCACAACAGATGATGTGTATGCCCCGAGATCCATCCTCACAGCCTTGTAATACAGCTCATATTCACTTTCGCCGCCGCCCAGAAGAAACACTCTGCCGTCAAAGCTGATATTGTCATATATATCCGCTTTCAGCTCCTTATACACTGTAAGGCGCATTTTTCGTGATATTTTTTTATTTCCGATTGAATCCGTTTTGATAATGTAACGCAGAGAACCGTTGCTCTCTCTGCCGTCAGGCAAGGAAAGTATGTGCGCTTCAACCCGTGTTTTTTCATTGCAGCACTGAGCCGCCGGAGTAAAGCTTAACGCCGTATATCCGAAAAACAAAAGACAGGCAAGAGCCGCCGACAGAAATGCCGTCGGCAAAGTCAATGCCTGCCTTGTTTTTCTGATAAAAACAGTAACAGCAAAAAGGATGATGAACAGTAAGGCAAGCACCGTACCGGCTGCCGCGCTTATTCTGCTTAACAGAACCGATGCGGCAAGACAGGAAAACCCGATAACCAGCATCGGTCTTTTCATGCCCATCACCCCGTCATAAGTTTATTTGAAGAAAAGCGGAAGCTTCTCAAGGAAGATTATGTCATCACGGTCAGCCGCGTCACCCTCCGCAAGTATAGCCGCCTTTCCGACGACATTTACACCGAAATTTTTAAGAAGCTCTTCAACCGCCCTGAGTGATTCACCCGTGCTGATAACATCATCAAGGATAAGCACTCTTTTGCCCCTCATCTGCTCACCCTCAAGGCTGTCAAGATACACAGTCTGCACTGCATCGGTGGTAATTGAACGGACATGAACACTCACGGGGTTTTTCATATAAAGCTTTGCGCCCTTGCGGCAGATGAAATATTTCTTTCCGCTCTGTCTTGCAAGCTCATGTGCAAGCGGAATAGCCTTTGCCTCGGGAGATACTATGCAGTCAAACTCCGGGGTCTTTTCGAGCAACTCCGCCGCTGCCGCAACCGTCATTTCAACATCACCGAAAATCACGAAGCCG
>JAKSQS010000122.1 GCA_024404055.1 Clostridia bacterium
CCTTTGCAGCACATCGATCGTATGCCCGTGTATGCTGACGCTTTAAGCGTGAATTATGACATTGATGAGTCAAAGGCGAGACGGCCGGTACATTTGTGCATCAGTCCCGGATTTTCAGCTCCACATACCGGTTAATTCTTCTTTGGTCTTCATACCTGTGTCTCTGCTTTTAAGTTCACCGTTTTCAAAAAATAAGACAGTAGGTATTGACATAACATTAAAACGCTCTGATATACCGGGGTTTTCGTCAGTATTGATTTTACAAAATTTAATTTGATTTTCTTCTGCTGACAGTTCTTCAAAAACAGAAGAAAACATTTTACATGAGCCACACCAGGGCGCATAACAGTCCAAAACAACTTTCGGGTTTTTTTGAATAATTTCTTCAAAATTTTTGTCGTTTATTTCGGTTATATTCATTTCATTTCATCCTTTCATGCTTTTGAGCGCAGCGGTTGCCGCAAGACTGCCGTCGCTTACGGCGGTGGTCAACTGCCGCAGTTCTTTTTCACAGGTATCTCCTGCCGCAAAGATACCGTCAGTTTTTGTATAAACACCGGCATCACATTGTATATATCCGGCATCATTCAAATCCACTACATTTGAAAACATCTGATTTTGCGGCTCCTGTCCTATGGCTATAAACAGTCCGTCGATGGAGATTTCCTGCACAGAGCCGTTGCCGTCAGTGACAGTTATTGATTCAAGGTTACTGCTGCCATTAATTGCAGTTACGGTGGAATTCATAAGAAATGAAACATTGCTTTTTTTCAGCAAATCTTCACGGTATTTATCTTCTGCGTTAAATTCATTGAATTGATGAATTAAATATACTTTATTCGCCAAATCGGAAAGATAAAGCGCGTCTTCCAATGCGGAATTTCCGCCTCCGACAACCGCAACTGTTTTATTCTTAAAAAAATTTCCGTCACAGGTAGCACAGTAAGAAATGCCTTTGCCGATAAAATCAGCCTCTTTTTTCAGATTCAGCTTTCGTTTAGCGGCACCGTTGGCTATGATTACGGTTTTTCCGTGATATATTCTGCTGTTTGTTTGAACGCTTTTATCGTTCTTCACAGAGTTCACTGCTTCAAATTTTATTTCCGCGCCCATATTTTTTGCCTGTTGATAAAGATTTTCAGCAAATTCATAACCGGAAATCTGTGATATTCCGGGATAATTTTCCACTTTGTCAGCATTTGCAATCTGTCCGCCGTATCCTTTTGCTTCCAGAACCAGTACCTTTTTGTTTGCGCGCCGCAAATAAATTGCGCTTGTCAGTCCAGCAGGTCCTGCTCCTATAATAATTGAATCATACATATCTGCACCTACCGTAATAATTCTTCAATATCTTTTTCTATAATGTCGGGACTTTCAATCGGGGAATATCTATGAACCGGCATTCCGTTTTTGCCTAACAAAAACTTTGTGAAATTCCATTTGATGTCATTTTTGTTTTTGCAGGTTCCGCTCATTTTTTCAACTGCTTTCATGGATAATTTATGAGAAGCTCCTTTAATATACTCTTCGGGAGAGTTTTCTTTCAAAAATTGCCATACAGGAGATGCGTTTTTACCGTTGACCTCCGTTTTTTTGAAGCGGGGGAATGTTGTTTTATATTTTATTGTGCAAAATTCGTGAATTTCATTATCATCTCCGGGAGCCTGATGACCGAACTGGTCACATGGAAAATCGAGAATTTCAAATCCGGCAGAATTGTATTTTTTGTACAGGCGTTCAAGTGCTTCGTATTGCGGCGTAAATCCGCAGCCTGTTGCGGTATTTACTATCAAAAGAATTTTTCCTTTAAAAATATTGAAATCCAAATCTGTTCCGTCGTTTTTTTCTGCTTTAAAATCATAAATATTCATTGTCTGCTCCTTTAAGGCGTACACCGGAAATTATACGGTGTTGTCTTATGAATATAATATCCGTTTTCCTTGCGTTTATTCTGTTTTGAAATTTACAAAGAACATTTTGTATATATATAAAAATTTTAACTAAAACCGACATTATAGATTGTATAAGCTGTTTAGATATGATATGATTAGTAATAATGTGCTATAAAAAGGAAAATGCTATGAATAATTTATCTGAAATTTTTAAAAATGTTCGGGATGGAGACACCGTGATGCTTGAAAATAAGATATATGAGGTTGCGCCGGAGGACAGCTTCCATTTGAAAGGACTTTTTTTCAGCAATACGGCAAACCAAAAAGAAAATCCCGACGGTGAGAGATTCTGCGCCGTTTACCTTGAAGGAAAAAGCGACATCACCATTGACGGAAACGGTGCGGTTATTATGATTCACGGCAAAATGACACCGTTTATTTTCTGTGAATGTCATAACATTATTATGAAAAATATATGTTTTGACCATTACCGTCCTACAATGAGCGAATTTACCGTAACAGACAGTTCTCCCGGATATGCCGAAATACATATAAATGACGAATATTTATACAGAATTGACGGCAATATACTGTATTGGTGCGGCGATAATAACAAAAACAATGAGTCATATTGGGAAATACCGTATAAGGGTGACGGTGTACTGACAAACGCGTTTAATCCGTTAACCGGGGTGATTGACGATATGATATGCGGTGACGGCGACGAAAAAGGCGGGTTTCCGGATATTGCAGAGCTGACAGAGATAAAAAAGGGTGTTTTACAACTGCGTTTTCGTGACAAAAACCGTCATATACCGATAGGAACCGTTGCGCAGACCCGTTCAATCAGGCGTGTTCAAACAGGAGGAGCTATAGACCGCTGTACAGATGTTACACTTGAAAGCTTAAGAATAATGTCTATGAACTGCTTCGGCATACTTGCACAGAACAGCCGGAATATCATTTATAACCGACTTGACTGTACACCTAAAGAGGGGAGAACAATAGTATCCGATGCTGACTTTTTTCATTTTTCGGGATGCTCCGGAGAAGTGAAGGTGTTAAACTGTAAGGCAAAAGGTGCACATGACGATATAATCAATATTCACGGTACACACCTTAAAATAATTAAAATTGACAGGGAAAACAATACGATACTTGTCAGATACAGTCATACCGAATCATGGGGATTTGAGGCTTATACAGCAGGGGATAAAATTGAATATGTGTGCGGCAACACTCTTCTGCCATACGGTGAAGCAACAGTAATTTCGGCTGAAAAAATTAACCCGACCGATGTTTTGGTAAAGGCAGATGTTCTTCCAGACAGAGCTCCTGCCCAAAACGATGTTATTGAAAATGTTTCCCGTACAGCTTCGCTTACTGCCCAAAACAATGTGTTTGAATGTATTCCTTCAAGAGCAATACTTTGTACAACAAGAAAGGATGTTGTTATCAGGAACAATACATTCAGAAATATGGGCGCGTCTGCTCTCTGCGTTGCGGACGATGCAAACTTTTGGTTTGAATCCGGCAGAAGCGGAAATATTTATTTTGAAAACAACACGGTTATAAACTGCGCTGCAAGGTTCTGCGCTTTCGGTGATGATGTTATAAGGTATGAACCTGTGGTTATGGATAAATCCTCCGCAATGCCCGTACATAAAAAGCTGGTTTTAAAAAACAACCGTTTTATCAGCGGTACAGGGAGAAATTATACTATTAATCTGAGCTATCTTGATGAAGCTGTTATTGACGGTAACACTTCAAATGTACAATTAAAGATTATAAAATAATAATTTATTTGCAAAAAAAATATCTTGCAATTCATTACAAGATATGCTAAAATGCAATTGAATGAGGTCAGTGAGCAATGTGAAACTGTCTGAAAAAATCAGAAAGGTCAAGTCGGAAAAGTTCCTGCCGAATCAGGTTGCTTTCCGCAAAAAAGGGAGATAAATTTATGCTCAAAAAAATGCTTAGCAAAGCCACTATGCGTTTAATCGTTATTAAGGGCAACAGCAGTTTACGACAACTGGAAAAATCATCGAAAAATCCAATGAAGGAAAATGAGGAGCTGCTTAAAAAGATCCTCAAAAACAATGCAAAAACAGAATTCGGAAAAGCACACGGATTTGCAGATATAAAGAATATTGAACAGTTCAGAAAAAATGTTCCGGTTTCTTTGTATGAGGATTATGCGGATTACATAGAACGCACGAAAAACGGAGAAAAAAATATTCTTACATCATCCAAAATTCTGGGATATTCACGCACCTCGGGCTCTTCAGGAGTACCGAAATACATACCGGCTACATCGGCATCGATCAAGGCATATGTTAAATATACATGGACACGCGCCCTTGCGCTTGCCGTTAAGGAACTTAATAAACACGGAAAGAAATACAGTCCCGGCAGAGGCGTGTTTCTCTCACCTGCAACAAACGAAAAGCTTCCGAACGGTCTTCCGTGTTCCAATATTGCTGAAATCGGTGCAATGCGCTACGGCTTTTTGTATCCGTTTATTTTAACTATACCGACGCGCAACCTGTTTGATGTTCATGACGGAGATTATATTTATAATATTTACCGTTTTGCTTTGGCTGACGAGGATGCAACATTTATTTTCTCGGTGTTTTTCAGCATAAATGTCAGTCAGCTTGCGTATCTGCGTTCCCATTGGCAGATAATCGTTGATGATATTGAAAAGGGAATTATCAGTGAAAGCGTTGACATTGCGCCCGAACTTCGTAAAAAGCTTGCAAAAAAAATACATCCCATGCCCGAAAGGGCTGCATATCTGCGCAAGCAGTTTGAGCAGGGCTTTGATGATACGCTGCTCAAGAGACTTTGGCCAAATCTGACAATGATTTCAAGCATCGGCAATGCATCCTTCAAGCCTGCTTCCGACTATGTAAGAGGGGTTGCCGGAGATATTCCGTTTGACTTTTCAATATACGGAGCGTCCGAGGGTCTTGTCGCCGCCTGTTATGAGCTTGAAAACTGTAATATGCAGCTTTTGACTGACAGTTGTTTTTATGAGTTCATACCTGCCGGGGAAGAGACGGACGAGGTTTTAACCCTTGATATGCTTGAGGCGGGTAAGCAATATGAAATTCTTATAACAACACAGGCGGGCTTATACCGCTATCATTTAAAGGATGTTATTGAGGTTAAGGGCTTCAGAAATAAAATGCCGCTTATCTCATTTGTTTACCGTAAGGGGCAGTATTTTAATATTGCCGGTGAAAAGTTCAGTGAAGAGGATGCGCGTACCACAATAGAGATGTTTAATAAAGCACACGGTATTTCCGTTAATGACTGGCTGTTCTATCAGGATGACAGTGTTGTACCCAGCCGTTATGCACTTGTTGTGGAAAGCGATGAACCTATTGATTGGGATGCCTGCGTTGACGAGCTTGAGAGTATTATGGGAGAATGCAATAAACGTTATCCCGGTCAGCGTCAGAAGGCTTTTATCAGCCGTATGATTGTTCAAAAGCAGCAGCCCGGAACCCATGAAGCGTGGGCAAAGCGCTGTATTTCTCTCGGTGCGTCCGCTGCACAAATAAAGCCTGTTCATTTTATTGATAACGACAGTAAGCGTGAGTTCTTTTTGAGCAGACTTGTAAAAGAGTAAAAAATTTTAAGGAGGATATATACAATGAAAAAAACATTCACAAAATCACTTGCAGTTTTTCTTTGCACACTGATGCTGTTTTCCTGCTTTGCTCTTGCCGGTTCGGCTGCAACCAAGGAAAATGTATATCAGTACGGTGCTGACGGCGGATATCTCGCAGTTGGTGACAGTATAGGCAAAGGCTGCGGCGCGGAGGGTTCTTACATAGGCAAAAACGGCGAAACATTAACCGTAGAAAACTGCGGGGGTCAGTATAATGACAACGATTGCCGCTATGTTAAAGGCTCTTATGCCGCTCAGGTTGCCGATGCGGTAGGCTGTGAAGCTCCTGCTAACATGAACGACAAAAGCGGTAACTTCTGGCCCTGCACCTTTGGCGGCATGACAACGGCTGTTGCGCTTGACCTTTACGGCATTGATGACGGGTATACAGACACAACACTCAATTATGAGTATTATAAATGGTGTCTTGATTACTTCGGCTACGAAGGTTCTCTTCGCGGTGCACGCGACGAAACCTTTGACCCCAATGACGACGGCCGTACAGGCAGCATCATTGATGTAACCAAAAAAGCATCCCTGATTACCATTGAGCTCGGTATGTGCGATATTTTCTACCGTACCTATCGTGTTGTCACCGAGGGCGGTTTGCTCGGTGACGGTCTTGACATTGACTTTACCAATGTTGACACAATGAAAAAAATCATTACAAGTGCAGTAGGTCTTTTAAATGAAGGCTATGACAATTGGGCAAAGCAGTATCCGCTTCTTTTAGAGCGCATTATTGAATTAAATCCCGATGCAACAATCGTTATGGTTGGCTCCTTCAATATGGTTAATCAGATGACAATACTTGACCAGACGATGTTCCCGTTAGGTTCACTGTTTTCATCTTTCACAGACAGAATGAACAAACAGTATGAAAAATGGGCAAAGAAATATAATGTTCTCTATGCCGATATTTCCAATACTGAAGCTCTCTGCACACAGGAAGACTGGTCACTTATGGGCAAGTTCCTTGACGGAAATTGCAGCTTCCCTGGTTCACATCCCTCCATGGCAGGTTATGATTACATAACCCGTCAGATACTCGGTCTCCTTCCCGACAAGGACGGTAATGTTGCAGGCAGCAACGGCACCAATATCGTTTTTGATATGGTTCGCTTTGATAAGGATTCCGTAAAGTCAGTTTTCGTAAACGGTATCCCTGTAAAGAACCACACCTTTGACGGAAATACCATTACCATCCCCTGCAAAACGATACTTGCAACAAAGCTGCTTGTAAAGGTCGTTTCCGCTGACGGAACAGAAGGCTTCCAGACATATAATGTTACTTATAAATTCGGCAAAGGTTACGAAGTTGAGCGTGTGTTCGGAAATAACGACACTGAAAGCTGGCTCGGAAGACCGATAGAATTATTCAAAATGCTTATTGATCTTATTAAAGGTCTCTTCAAATAAGTAAGTATAAAAACGGAGGTCTCGTCAATGATGAGACCTCCGTTTTCAATGAAAAGCAAGCATCATATCGAAATCAGAGAAAAAATATATCTTGACAGTATGCTTGATTTATTTTAGAACAAATCGTTGATGTCACATTTTTCTCCAAGCCA
>JAKSQS010000123.1 GCA_024404055.1 Clostridia bacterium
CATATGACTTTAAAATTGAAGTAAGAGTATTAATTTGCGTATTGCTTTCCTCGTGTCCCGCGGTGTATTCGGAAATCATAATGATAAGCTGCTTGCCGTTGCTTTTAACGACTTTAAGCAATTCATCGGGGATTATTTCATCAGGAATTGCAGGACCGACAATTGTTGAATATGAAAGTACAAAGCTTATACCCTGAACATCATTAAGTTCATCAAGCATCGTTTTCATATCCGCATCCGGAATGGAATCGGATACAATGGCAAAATCAACCGATGCCATGTTGTAATCTTTTTTCAATTTGTTAAGCGCTATTATTGATTCTCTTGATGAGCCGAGCATTTCGTCAAGGCTGTAATATTCCTCCGTGCTTGAATTCAGAAAAAAAGCGGGAACAAGGAGAATAACAAAAACCACGGAAAAAATATTGCGTTTTTTTATAAGGAAAACATTTATTTTCGTAAAATCCGGCTTCAGATATTTATGTGTGTGATTCAGGTTAATATCATCAAAGAGAACGAGCAGTGCCGGCAGCACGATAAAGACGGAAAGAAGACCGAACAGCACGCCCTTAACCATTACAAGACCTATATCAAGACCTAAAGAGAGGCTCATAAAGCACAGTGCGGCAAAGCCAAAAACAGTTGTCAGCGCACTGCCTACCAAAGAAGAAAATGACTGCCTGACCGCATTGAAAACGGCTTTTTCACGGCTGTAGCCTTTCATAAGCTCTTCATGATAGCGCTCAACAAGAAAAACGGAATAGTCCATGGTTACGGCAAGCTGCAAAACAACGGCTATACATTCCGTAAGATATGATATTTCACCGAAAATAATGTTTGTGCCCATGTTGAGAGCTACGGCAGAGCATAGCGTATATAAAACCAACGGCGGCATAATCCATGACTCGGACAAAATCGCAAGCATTGCAAGAGCACTGAATATCGCAACAATTATGTATACCGGTGCCTGCTTTTCAACAAGATTTTTTGTGTCCGTCAGAATGGCGGAAAGTCCGCTTAAATAACAGCCCTTTTTCGTAATGCCGTTTATCTGATTTATGGCATCCATTGTTTCTTCGTCTGCGCTTGCGGTGGAGAATTTTATGAGAATAATTGTTGAACTGCCGTCGGATGAATAAAGTATGTTCCTTATTTCATCGGGAAACATTTCAAACGGTATTCCCTGCGTCAGAATTTCATTTACTCCGAGAACGGAGGAAACACAGTCAATGTTATTTATTTGCCGTGTAAGCTCCTTGATGTCGTCAGTCGGCATATTCTCGACTATAAGAAACGACATAGACGCACAGCCGAAATTTTTGTCAAGAAGCTGTTCACCCTGTATTGAATCGAGCCCGTCAGGGAGATATGAAAGAATATTATAGTTTACTCCGGTAAGAAAAAAGCCGACAGCAGACGGTATCATGAGAAGAACCGAAATAATCAGCACAAGCTTCGGTTTTGAAATTATTTTTTTCAGAAGTCTGTCAAACAAGCTACCACTCCTTTGCTGTAAAATATTATAACATATTATATCCAATGATTACAATAGTGAAAATCCCTAATTGACATATTCTCCCTTTTATGATATTTTATCATTATAAAAGATAAAAGGGTGGTTAAAATGAAAAAAGCATTAAGTTTTATTCTTTGCGCCGTTATGCTGGCATTATGCGTTGTTCCCGGCTTTGCCGCTGAAAATGCAAAAGCTCCTCAGGGACAAAAAGAGTGCAATTATCCTGTTATTCTCGTCAGAGGCATGGATTTTACGGGTCTTACAGCAGATATGGGTACGGAAAATGAGCGAGGAGCGGTAAAAAGCGTTACTGCCGGCAGTATTTTTAAAACCGTTTTCAAGGTGCTTTCAACCTCTCTGTTTACTTTAAGTCTTGACAGGGGAGTGGAACAGATTGTTGATTTTGTGCAGGATATTATGGGAAGTCTTGCCTGCGATGAAAACGGCAACTCAAAATATAATGTCACAACCGTAACCTATGACGGAGCCGTTGCACTTCATCCGGAGCTTTACGATGTTGAAGAGGCAACCTGCGAATACGGGATGGCAAAAACTCTTGCCGATGTTTACGGCGCGGAAAATATTTATTTCTATGTGTATGACTGGCGTCTTGACCCCTATGAGAATGCAGACGACCTTAACGCGGTTATCGACCTTGCGCTGAGTGAGCATCCCGGCAAGGAAAAGGTTGATATTGTGTGCTGCAGTATGGGCGGTATGCAGACCTCCGTATATATGGGAAAATACGGTTATTCGTGCATAAACAAGGTTATGTTTATGTCTGCCGCTTTCCTTGGTGCTTATGTAACAACCGACCTGTTTCAGGGCAAGGTTCAAATAACGGCTGATAATCTTGCAAATTACTGCGCGTATGCGTCACGCGATAACGAAAAGCTCGGTAAGCTTGTCAGCTTTGCATCAAAAATCGGTATTTTCAAGCTTGCTCAGAGCCTTGCAAAAAAATTTACCGACAGATATTCGGAAATGGCATACAGTGAATTTCTTCTTGATACCTTCGGCACAATGCCGGGCTTCTGGGCACTCGTTCTGCCGGAAGCGTATGATGACTGCATGGAGTATATGTTCCCGGACGATGCAGCGAGAGCAAAATATGCAGGTGTTATTGAAAAAGCACAGCGACTTCACGAGCTTGCACTTGAACGCGAGGATATGTTAAAGAATGCGGCTGAAGACGGTGTAAGCATAACCGTTACGGCAAACTATAATATACCGCTGATTCCCGTTTATGAAAGAGCCGGCGTTAACGGAGACGGTATTCTTGAAACAGAGCCGATGTCGGGCTTTGCGAAGGTTGCGCCATACGGAGAGAAGCTTGACGGTGTAACGGCGGGAAAGTATGTTTCTCCTGACCTTGCGGTTGATGCGAGCGGATGTCTTTTCCCTGACTACACATGGATTATCAAAGGTGCTCCCCATGTTTCGGGCTCTGTGAATACGGACTATGCGGATTTCCTTGTGTGGCTTGTCGGCTTTGATGGACAGCCTACTGTCGACAGCAGTGTTCTTTATCCGCAACTTATGCTTTCGGGAACAGATGAAGCACTTTCGCCGCTGACAAGATGAGTTTTTTAAGCGGATTTTATGTAAATTTATCTTTTAGAATTATATTTTGTATTGACAAATTGTATTTTATTCTGTATAATTCTTTAAAAGCTTTTAATAAGCTTATGGAGGGAAATATGCAGACAAGAATTAAAGAGTTACGTGTAGAACATGATTTAACTCAGGCGGCGATAGCAAAAGCTATCGGAATTACTCAAAGAAAGTACAGCTATATTGAAACGCAGACACAGTCACTTAACGACGAGCTTATATGCAAGCTTGCAAAGTATTACGGGGTAAGCGCCGATTATATACTGATGCTTTCCGACAGTAAGGAAACAAAGTGAAAATAAATCCGGGCTTAACGGCTCGGATTTATTTTTTTAACAGGTTGCATTTTTTGTTTTTTTATATTAAACTATTGTTGAAAAAAATAAAGGAAAGTATTATCCATGAAAAGGAAAGTAATTGTAATCGGCGGCGGCGCGTCCGGACTTATTGCCGCCGGTTTTGCCTGCATAAACGGAGCTGATGTTACCGTTATTGAGCGAAATGAAAAAACGGCGCGCAAGGTGATGATAACCGGTAAGGGCAGATGTAATGTAACAAATAACTGTACACTGCTTAATGAATTGATTTCTTATGTTCCGACAAACGGCAGATTTCTTTTCAGTGCCTTTTCACAGTTTATGCCGGCTGATACTATGGAGCTTTTTGAGCAGCTCGGTGTTGAGCTGAAGGTTGAAAGGGGAAACAGGGTATTTCCGCTTTCAGACAGTGCGAAGGATATTGCTGATGCTCTTTCGCGGTTTGCATTCACAAACGGTGCAAGGCTTGTCCGCGGTCGTGTTACGGAGCTTATAATTAACAGTGAAGCAGTTTGCGGTGTGAAACTTGAGAATGGGCAGGAGCTTTTTGCCGATAAGATAATCGTTGCCACCGGGGGAAAGTCCTATCCGCTGACAGGCTCTACCGGTGACGGATATGATTTTGCCCGCCAGGCGGGTCACACAGTGGTTGAGCCGAAGCCGTCGCTTGTGCCGCTTGAATGTCATGAAGGCTTTTGTACGGACCTTATGGGGCTTTCATTGAGAAATGTTTCAATAAGCGTGATTAATAGTGAAAATTACAGGGAAATATATAATGACTTCGGTGAAATGCTGTTTACACATTTCGGAGTTTCGGGTCCGCTTATTTTGAGTGCGTCGTGTCATATGAAGGATATGCTGCCGAAAAAATATGAAATACACATTGATTTGAAGCCGGCATTATCCCATGAACAGCTTGATAAGAGAATACAGCGCGATTTTCTTGAGTTTTCAAATAAGAATTTTATCAACGCTCTTGATTCACTTTTACCAAAAAAGCTTGTACCTGTTGTCGTTAAGCTTACGGGCATCAAGCCGTCACTGAAAACCAATCAGATTACAAGGGAGCAGAGAGGAACGCTTGTAAATTCTCTAAAGGATTTAAAGCTGACAGTAAAAGGCTTCAGACCAATTGATGAGGCAATTATCACATCCGGCGGAGTGAGCGTGAAGGAAATTGACCCGAAAACAATGGAATCCAAAAAAATATCCGGATTGTATTTTGCGGGTGAAGTGATTGATGTTGACGCATATACAGGCGGCTATAATCTGCAAATAGCGTTTTCAACAGGAAGGCTTGCGGGCATTTGCGCCGCGGAATAACTTACGGAGGATATTATAAATGATTAATGTTGCAATTGACGGACCTGCCGGAGCAGGTAAAAGCACAATAGCGAAGGCTGCCGCAAAAAAGTTAGGCTTTATTTATATTGATACAGGCGCGCTTTACCGTACTGTGGGCGTAAACGCCCTTCGCAGAGGCGTGAATATGGAAAGCAATGAAGAAATCGCAGCAACACTTACGGATACGCTTAATGTTGAGCTGAAATTTATTGACTCACAGCAGCGTATGTTTCTTAACGGTGAGGATGTATCCGAAGAAATAAGAACGCCGGAGGCATCCATGGCGGCTTCAAGAGTGTCCGCCGTTCCGGCGGTCAGGGCATATCTGTTTGATTTGCAGCGAAATATTGCAAAAGAAAACAACTGTCTTATGGACGGCAGAGATATAGGCACGGTTGTTCTGCCCGATGCACAGGTTAAAATTTTTCTTACCGCTTCTGCCGAGGTAAGGGCAAAACGCCGTTATAATGAGCTTACGCAAAAGGGGATACAGTGCGGGTATGACGATGTTCTTTCGGATATGATAAAGCGTGACTATGACGATTCACACCGCGCAATTGCTCCTTTGAAGCCGGCGGAGGATTCCGTTACGGTAGATACAAGCAATTTCACTCTTGAACAGAGTGTTGAAGCGGTAATAAAGACGATAGAGGATAAAATAAATGTCTGACAGGATTGTGCTTGCAAAAACAGCAGGCTTTTGCTTCGGGGTCAACAGGGCGGTTTCCATGATTTACAGCAAGGTATCCGACGGGTGCAGGGTTTGCACCCTCGGACCCATTATACATAATCCGCAGGTTATAAGTGACCTTGAAAGCAAAGGCGTTATCTGTGTACAGGATGTTACCGGCGTTCCGCAGGGCTATGAGCTCATTATACGCACACACGGAATTACCGCGCAGCTTGAAGACGAGGTTAAAAAATCCGGAATACCATATATAAACGCAACTTGCCCGTTTGTAACAAAAATACATAATATTATTAAGAAATACAGTACGCCGGACAGCATTTTTTTCATTGCCGGTGATGAAACACATCCGGAGGTCTGCGGATTCAGAAGTCATTGCAATGGTGAATCATATGTGTTTAAAAATGTCGAAGAGCTCGAAAAAATGTGGGAATTATTCGACAAAAGCACTCAAAAAAAGATTTTTTGTCTTGCACAAACAACTTTTTCGATAAAAGAATGGAAAAAAAGTTCATTTTTTGTAGGAAAACTATGTACAAACGCGATAATATTTGATACAATATGCTTTGCGACGGATAAGAGGCAAAAAGAAGCCGAAGAACTGGCGCAAAAATCAGACCTTATGGTGGTGGTCGGGGGCAGATTCAGCTCCAACACCGTCAAGCTCTATGAGGTCTGCAAACGGTATTGCGATACGCTGCTTGTGGAAACGGCGGACGAGCTCAAACAGACCGAGCTTTCGCATTATCGATCCATTGGGGTAACGGCAGGTGCTTCAACACCTGCAGGTATTATAAAGGAGGTACTGTTTACCATGTCCGAAAATTTAAACGAACAGACAACAACGAATCCCGTTTCCGAGGAAATCAGCTTTGCCGATGCTCTTGAAGAGAATCTGAGCCACATGAGCTCTGAAAAAAGAGTTGTAGGCGTAGTAGTAGGTGTTTCCGCTACTGAAATTCAGGTTGACATCGGAAGAAAGCACGCCGGCTTTGTTAAGCGCGAGGATTACAGCGATGATCCTAACGCAGATCCCGCAAAGGAACTCAAAATCGGTGATGAAATCAATCTTATCATCATGAAGACCAACGATGCAGAAGGTACTGTAATGCTTTCCAAGCGTCTTTACGATGCAAGCGCAGCATGGGAAAAGCTTGCTGCAGCACAGGAAGAAGGAGCAGTTCTCGAAGGTATTGTTGCAGAGGTAGTCAAGGGTGGATTAAGAGTATTTACGAACGGAGTACGTGTGTTTGTTCCCGCTTCTCACGCAACATTGAGAAGAACCGACGACTTACAGTCCCTTCTTAAGACAACCGTTAAGCTTGAAATAATCGAAGTAAATCCTGCTGCAAGAAGAGCAGTCGGATCCATCCGCAACGTACTTAAGAAAGAACAGAAGGAAATCACAGACGCACTTTGGGCAGGTCTTGAGGTTGGTAAGTCATATACCGGTACTGTTAAGTCCCTTACTTCTTACGGTGCATTTGTCGATATCGGCGGCGTAGACGGAATGGTTCACATTTCCGAGCTTTCATGGAGCCGTATCAAGCATCCGTCAGAGGTTGTCAAGGAAGGCGACGAAATCACTGTAACAGTCGGTGAGGAAGTTGACTACAACGGC
>JAKSQS010000124.1 GCA_024404055.1 Clostridia bacterium
AACCGTTGTTGAAAAAACCGCCGTGCCGGTATTCCGTAAGGCGCGTTGGGCATCGTCCCGTACGGTATCAATTGGTATGTAATTCGGGACGATGTGGGCATCGTCCCCTACGCTTTGCAATCGAAAAACCGTCCGGGTTAGTTTTGTAGGGTGCGTTGCCCTCAACGCACCGAACCTGAATGCCTGAACCGTGTCGGACTTTGTTGTAATACATTCCTGATAAATGTGTCAAAAAGCAAATGTTTTACGGCGGGACGATGTGGGCATCGTACCGTACGGTTTTTCTGCACAAAAACCTTTACAGCATTGAAAAGTTAAATAAACAGTTTTATAGCAATAATCAGTATTTTGTTGAATTTTTCCGGGGAAAGTGATATAATAAACAATATAAATTTTTGGAAAGGAAAAACAGTATGGAGAGACCCGGTGAAGAAAGAGGGCACGGACACAGACCTGCACCGCGCAGATTTTCCGGCAGATTTCCGGCAGAGCTTGAAAATGTTCTTCGTGACGGCGGACTTGACACCTCAGGCTTGCTTTATTGCGCCGAGGGCGATATGAATAACGAACGCTGCTTTTGCTCGTGCTGGCTGTGCTTTGACGAAAAAGGGCTGTATATCGCTTACGGAAACGCCGAGGTGAAGCCTGCAAAACGCAAAAAGCATATCACAACGGTTTATACGCTTGACAGCATAAGAAGTATACCGATGGATGAAATAGACAGCCTTGAAGCGGAAAGATATGTCACAACCGGCAGGCTTGTTCTGTCCTTGGGTGAGCAAAAGGAAAGCGTAACATTTTTCAGCATCGGAAAATTTCCCGTGCTTGATGACTTTTGCAGAAAATTCAACTCATATAAAAAGGGCGAAAAGATAAAAAGGGACGACGCACCGCCACCGGACAGAGTATGCCCGAAATGCCATATGCCCATTCCTGACGGCAAGCCCTTCTGCCCGAAATGCAACAAAAAAAGCTCCATCGCCATAAGACTGTTTAAGTATTTTTCGGATTATAAGGGCAAGGTAGCTTTGATAACCGTGCTTATTCTTGCACAGACCGCGCTGAACATATATATACCGCAAATCAGCACAAGAAGGCTGATTGACGAGGTGCTGACAAACCCGGACGCACTTTTATATGAGCAGTCAATAAAGGCGCTGGCTGTGCTGATACTGACTATGGCGGGGCTGCGGCTGCTTAATCAGGCGTCAACCTCGCTGTATCAGTTTGTTATCGGCTCCGTTATGCCGAGGTTTATTTATGACATAAAGGTCAGAATTTTCAGCGCAATGCAAAGGTTGTCAGTCGGCTTTTATTCATCCAAGCAAACGGGCTCGCTCATGGAGCGCGTTACAAGGGACGCAAACAATATTTACTGGTTTTTTGTGGACGGATTTCCGTATATTTTCGTCAACGGGCTTACGATTATAGGCGTTTCCGTCATTATGTTCAGTATGTCGTGGAAGCTTTCGCTGATAATTCTCGGCATTGTACCGTTCCTTGTCGCGGTTCTTGTGCTCGGAGACAGGATTTTCCATTCTCTGCATCACAGAACATGGCTTTTTTCTGCCCGCGTGTCATCCACGGTGAGCGACAACATAAACGGACAGCGGATAATCAAGGCTTTTTCCAAGGAGGATGACGAATACGGAAAATTTGAAAGGAAGAGCCACGACCTGCTCGACGCGGAAAGGAAGCTGAACCTGACGGAGGCAACGGTGCTGCCGATATTTATGATTTTGGTGCTTGCGCTGTCAACTGTGGTGCTGTGCATAGGCGGCACAATGGTTGTAAAGGGCGATATTACGGCAGGTACCCTGCTGAGCTTCATTGTCTACATAGGTATGCTGCAGGAGCCGTTCCGCTTTCTTACATGGATTTCAAACTGGTGGTCAAGATGTGCGGACTCGGCACAGAGAATGTTTGAAATTGTTGATACCGAGCCGGAAATAACCGAAAAGGAAAATGCCGTTTCCTTTGAAAATCTGCGCGGCAGCATAAGCATAAAAGAGCTTGATTTTGAATATGAGGCTGCAAGACCGATAATCAAAAAGCTGAACCTTGAGGTCAATGCCGGGGAGATGCTCGGCATTGTCGGAAAAACGGGAGCCGGAAAAACCACGATAGCCAATCTTATTGCAAGGCTGTATGACGCAAAAAGCGGCACTGTGGAAATTGACGGCACGGATGTCAGGGATTTGAAGCTTGACGAATTAAGAAAAAACATCGGCATGGTGTCACAGGATATTTATCTTTTTATGGGTACGATAGCAGACAATATCCGTTACGCAAAGCCGGACGCGAGCATGAGAGAGGTTATCGCGGCGGCAAAGGCCGCTTCGGCGCACGACTTTATTATGAAGCTGCCGGGCGGCTATGAAACCTTTGTCGGCGCGGGCGGTCAGGAGCTGTCCGGCGGTGAAAGACAGCGCATTTCCATTGCGAGAACAATTATACAGAATCCGAAAATCCTTATCCTTGATGAAGCGACTGCCGCCATGGACACGAAAACGGAAAGAAACATACAGGCTTCTCTTTCCGTTCTCAAGCAGGGCAGGACAACAATTTCCATTGCACACAGGCTTTCCACATTGAGGGATGCCGACCACCTTGCGGTGATTGACGAGGGCACAATTAAGGAATACGGAACATATACCGAGCTGCTTGAAAAGAAGGGCGAATTTTATAAGCTTTACAAAATTCAGTCCGAGGCACTTAAAACCATAGGTATAGGAGATGACGAAAATGAGTGACAGTATATATAAAACCCCCGAAGACTGTGTTTTTAAATTAAATAAAAACGGATTTCTTGCCGCCGTGGTTGACGGGAAGGAGCACCCGAGAGTAATGCTGTCAAGGGCACTGCCGTTAAGTGCTCCGGGAAGCTATATCTGCATTTCGGATGTTGAAAAAAACGAAATAGGCATTATTGAAGACACAGCCGTTTTTTCCGCTGAACAGCGCAGGCTTATTGACGCAGAGCTGGAGGCGAGATATTTCTGCCCGGTAATCACTGAAATTACATCAGTAAAAGAAAAAATGGGAAACCTTTATGTTGACGCGCTTATCGGTACATTTAAAAAAAGCTTTACTGTAAAGGATGTCACAAAAAGCATAAGGCAGTATAACGGGCACATTGACATAACGGATATTGACGGAAACAGGTACAGAATTGAAAACCTTGAAGCAATAAAGAGAAAAAGCAGAAGAATGCTTGAGCCTTACCTTTATTGAGGTGACTGAATATGAAAGAAAAAGTCGGGTTTGACCTTTACGGCGGAGAGCTTTGCCGCGGTGAGCTGTATACGGAAAATAACAGTATATATGCTTTTGCGGACGGCAGGCAGGTGTTTTGCCGCTCACTTGACGGGGCGGACGAGCTTATACAGCGCACAGATATAGGCTGCGGAAGCCTTGAAATGCATTTTGAGGGTACGGACGACTCCGAATGTGTGAAAATATGCTGCTTCACCATGTCCTGCGCCGAGGAAATAGGCGAGTTCTGCAAAACCGTTAACCATTATATCAGAACAGGGGAAATGCACGCCGTTTCAAGAAAAAATTTCCGCGTTTGCCCCACCTGCGGTAGACATTATACCAAGGGGATGGATGTTTGCCTTTTCTGCACGAAAAAAACTTATATAATAAAAAGGGCGGCACAGCTTGCAAAGCCCTATCTGCCGACCATGTTTTTATCAACGCTGTTTATTCTTCTTTCAAATCTTGCAAATGCCGCCATTCCGGTATTGAACGGAAAGCTGCTTGACGGCTGGCTGAAGCCTGTTGAAGAGACCGGCTTGAGAGACACAGCCATACGCAGTATAATTATGCTGACGCTGACAATGCTTGCCTGTCAGATTGCAGGACAGATTATGTCCGTGTTCAGTCAGCGTGCCGCGATAAAAGCGGGAACCGCGTTTTCACACAGCATGAGAATTACGGTTTACGACAAAATACAGCGGCTTTCACTTGAATCCATGTCGAGAAGAACGGCGGGAAATCTGATGAACCGCGTGACCAAGGACACGGAAAAGGTGAAAAATTTTATAACCGACAGGGGAGTATACGCGTTTCAGCAGGTTATAATGCTTGCTGTGATAACCGTTATCCTGTGCATGACAAATGTGAGGCTTACTCTTCTTGTGTTTGTCCCCGTGCCGTTTGTTTTTCTGTTTTTCTTCTTTTTCAGAAGAAACATGAGAATTCGCTATGACAGACAGTGGCGCTGCGACTCCCGTTCAAATTCCATTCTGCATGATATTGTCAAGGGAATACGGGTTGTAAAAGCCTTCGGAAACGAAAAAAGGGAAATTGACAAATATTCCCGTGCAAGCCTTAAGCTTGCCGAGGTTGCCGCCTCCAACGAGCACCTGTGGGCACTGACATTTCCGTATATAGGCTTTCTTATGGGTACGGGCGAATTTCTTGTGCTGTTTTTCGGCGGCAGAATGGTGCTTAAGGGTGAAATGACGGTGGGACAGCTTTTGCAGTTTTCGCTGTTTCTGCAATATATATACGGTCCGCTCAACTGGTTTTCCTCCCTGCCGAGATGGTTTTCGGAGGCTGTGACAAGCCTTATCAAGATATTTGAAATACTTGATGAAAGCACGGAGGAGCAGCAGGAGAGCACGGGCAAAATTCCCGAATTTAAAGAGAAGCTGACCTTCAGCGGCGTGAGGTTCGGCTATAAATCCTATGAGCCTGTTTTGAAGGATATAGATTTAACCGTCAGAAAAGGCGAAATGATAGGTCTTGTGGGACACTCCGGCGCGGGCAAGTCCACGCTGATAAACCTTGTGATGCGGCTGTATGACATTGACAGCGGCAGTATAAGCATTGACGGACAGGATATACGCTCGTTCAGCCCGTATGAATACAGAAAGAAAATCGGCGCGGTTTTTCAGGAAACTTTTTTGTTTGCCGGAACCGTATATGACAATATTGCTTACGCCTTGCCGGGCGCGACAAGAAAGCAGGTTATCGACGCGGCAAGAACGGCGAATGCACACGAATTTATTATAAAGCTGCCGGACGGTTATAATACCGTTGTCGGTGAAAACGGACACAACCTTTCGGGCGGCGAAAAGCAAAGAATAGCTATTGCAAGGGCGATATTGAGAGACCCGGAAATACTTATTCTCGATGAAGCGACAAGCGCGCTCGACACCGAAACGGAAAGCAAGATACAGCAGGCACTTGCAAGGCTTTTTGAGGGCAGAACCACCATTGCCATAGCGCACAGGCTGTCCACGCTGCGAAACGCCGACAGACTTGTGGTGCTTGACAACGGAAAAATTGCCGAGGTCGGCTCTCACCGTGAGCTTCTGCTAAAGGACGGAATATATGCAGGGCTTGTTATGGCGCAAAGGCAGACGGCACGGTTGAAAAAATAAAAAATGGGGCTGTGATACAACATTACCGTGTATCACAGCCCCATACAAAAACCGCCGTTGAAAATTCGCCGTGCCGGTATTCCGTAGGGTGCGGCATCCTGACACACCGTGGCGTTGGATGTTTCAAATAACATTTGTTGTAAAAATTAGCGTGGGACGGGATGTCGTAAAGCTTCAGGCGGTACAAAACCGTACGAACAATGTTCGCCCGCAAATAAATCACTGTGTTCGCCTTTGGAAAAATGTACCTCGGAACGGGCAATGCCCGTTCCCTGCGGATTATGTCCTTTCAAATCGGAGAAAATGAAAATCAGTCAAGCAGTGCAAGGATGTCATTAAGCGCGGCTTTGTACCCGGCATCATATTCGGCATTATCTGATACAGTCTGTTCAAGCCTTTGCTCGATGGCGGCTTTCAGGCTGTTTTCCGTTTCATCATCCTGCTTTTTTGAGGGTAATACCTGTAAAAGCCTTTGCAGAACACCCGTAACCTCCGCACGCTGAACAGCCTCGTCCGCATCGTCCGGCTGTGTTTTTTCGTCTGTTTCTTCATCTTCGGCATCTTCACAGGCTTTGCTCTTCCTTGAAAGCACTGGGAGAAGCTGTTCTATTTTATCTTTAAAACGGCGTTCCTCCGCCGCACCGTCTGCGTTTTCTTCTTCTTTTTCGTCATCTGTTTGCTCATAATCGGCAATGCTGCCTTTTATGGGAACATCTATAACAGAGGAAATGCGCGGAACGGCTTCGACAAGCAACGGCTGAATGACAGGTTGCTTGATAACATCCCTTATTTTTTCTTTGAAGGTTTCGCTGATTTCCTGTATCGTTGGCAGACTGGACGGCTTCATCGTGACCCTTGCGCCCTTAAAGCGGAAATGGAGAATACGCTCGGCAACCGTTTCAATAAGCCTTATTCTGATTTCAAGCAGGTCGCTTTCGATCCATGCGGCGTGAGAATATGCGGTATACGGCATATGACCGAGAACAACGGGAGAAATACGGTATTCACCGTCAAGACCGATGTCTACGGTGTTTTTTTCTTCACCCTCAGCCCATGACATCTGCATATCGTTTTCACGGAAGGTAAACACAACATCGTCAATATTTCCGGCTCTGTCCTTTTCCATAAGCACACCCGGGAGAGTGATAACGGAGGCGGGGAAGCCTGCGGCGTTGAGAACCACGGATTTGCCGAAGGATATACATTTACCGTTAATTTTGCTTTCCAGCGGACTTCTTTCGGCTACGGGAAGCATTTCGTATGCCGGAATTTCAAGCGGAGTTGCTTTCTTTCTCGGGGAATTGTGTCTAAAGCAGGCGGGAATGTGCTTCCAGATCGTATTGCGCACATTCTGCGTGCCGATGTCGCCGCCGGTGCAGATGAAGCAGGCGTCAAGGTCTTCAAAAACAATGCCGAACTGCGAGAAAAGTCCGTCCGCACGGTAGGCGTTTTCATATCCGGCACAGCGCCAGAAGCAGTAGCCGTAGCCCACAACGGAGTCTGCCGCGCTTTGTGACTGACCGCTGTCTGAATGGAATTTTCCGGCTTCTCTGACCCATTCCTCCGGGAGTATGCGCCTGCCGTTATACATACCCATCTGCTGGTATGTAAGCATGATTTTTGCAAGGTCGCGCGTTTTCAGAAAAAGTCCCCAGCCGCCTGCCTCGATTCCGTTGTTGTCATGCTCCCAGAACGGA
>JAKSQS010000125.1 GCA_024404055.1 Clostridia bacterium
CCGAGATCGTAAGACACAAGTTCTTGAGGAATCCGCTGAATGGCGATGTGTATATTTGCTAGTGTTTTCATTTTTTAACCCCCTTTTTTAGCATTATAACATAAAGAAATAAGAAATTACAGAAAATTTAACAAAAAATAATGTTTTTATACTTCCATTTTTTTGAAATATGGTATAAAATATATTTCGTCAAAATATAATACGCGGTAGCTTACCGTAAATTTTTTCGGAGGAAAATTATGGCAGATAAAGTTAAACTCGGTATCATCGGTATAGGAAACATGGGCGGCGGTCATATTGATAACTATGTTAAGGGCAGAATGCCCGAAATAGAAATCACCTGCGTTGCCGATATTGACGAGGCAAAGTTCGCAAGAGCAAAAGAAAATGTTCCGGGCGTTGTTTGCTTCAATAACGCGACAGACCTTATCAACAGCGGTCTTTGTGACGCGGTGCTTATCGCAACTCCGCACTATTTCCATCCGCCGATAGCCATTGAGGCACTCAACGCGGGTCTTCATGTTATGAGCGAAAAGCCCGCCGGTGTATACACAAAGCAGGTGAATGAGCTTATAAAGGTGGCTGAAAAGTCAGATAAAACCTATGCTATTATGTTCAATCAGAGAACAAACTGCATTTATAAAAAGGTGAGAGAGCTTGTAAAGAGCGGCAAATACGGCGAAATCAAGCGTGTAAGCTGGATTATTACAGACTGGTTCCGCACCCAGCAGTATTATGATTCAGGCTCATGGCGTGCAACATGGGAAGGTGAAGGCGGCGGCGTTATGCTCAACCAGTGCCCCCATCAGCTTGACCTGTGGCAGTGGATTTGCGGTATGCCCTCCAAGGTGAGAGCGGTATGCAGCGAGGGTAAGTGGCACAACATTGAGGTTGAAGACGATGTTACCATTTATGTTGAATATCCCAACGGCGCAACAGGTACATTCATCACCACCACGGGTGACTGCCCCGGTGACAACCGCCTTGAAATTACCCTTGATAAAGCAAAAATCCTCTGTGAATACAACCAGAGAGAGGAAGAATATCAGATTTGGGTTTATGAGCTTGAGGACTATACAAGCAATTTCATAAAGAATGCCGAGCAGGGCTTTGCAAGGCTCAAGGGCGAATGGAAGAGAATTGAGACAGACGGTGACAATCCGCAGCACACCGGCGTTATGAACGCTTTTGCGGCGCACATCCTTCGCGGTGAGCCCCTTATCGCGGGCGGCGAAGAGGGCATAAACGGTCTGACAATTTCAAATGCGGCGTTCCTGTCATCATGGCTTGATAAGGAAATTACCCTTCCGCTTGATGAAGACCTGTATTATGAACTGCTTCAACAGAAAATCAAAAATTCAAAATTCGTGAAAACCGTTAATGAGCAGGTACAGGAAGATATGAGCTCTACCTATTGAGGAGGAAAAAGCAATGTACAAAATGAGTGATAACCATTTCAATTATGACATATATCCCATTGTCATTCCGGTAGGAAAGAAAACGGATATACATATCCGTCCCTTGGGCGGCAGACCCGAGTTTGAGCCCGGCAAGGCATATAAAACAATTCTCTGTGCGCTTGAAGAGGGACATCCCATGCACTTCCCCGCAACGGCGGATTTCAGGGAAAGCATGACCGTTTGCAACGAAAACGGCGGCTTTACCGTAACGGCGGAGTTTAAAAAGGAAGAGGAATATTTTATCCGTTTTGAGGATGAAAACGGCAAGAGAATAAACCAGTTTTCCGTTTATGCCGTTGAAAAAGACCTTGTCGGCAGATACCCGTTTATAGGTGACCTGCATATGCACACAAATCTTTCCGACGGCAGGCAGACGCCGGAGGTGGTTGCGGCAAATTACCGCCGTCACGGCTATGATTTCACGGTTATCAGCGACCACAGGAGATATTATCCGTCCCTGCGCGCCATAAACTGTTATAAGGATGTTCCGCTTGAATTTAACATTGTCCCCGGTGAGGAGGTTCATATGCCCCCCGTATACGGCAGGACAAACGATGTTCATATCGTGAATTTCGGCGGTGAATACAGCATAAACGCGCTGACAGAGGGCGCATCCCACGATGAGGTGGGCGACGGCGAGGAGTACCGTTCACTTTACGGCAAATGCCCCGATTTTATGAGCTATGAGGAATATCAGAAGAAAATGCAGGCTCTTGCGGACGGTGAAACAGTGCCGGAGAATGTTGATGTGATTCCCTATACCGTGTGCAAATGGATTTTCGGTGAGATAAAGAAAGCAAACGGACTGGGTATTTTTGCCCATCCGACATGGAGAGCCAATGTTTACCATGTGCCGGAGGCGTTTACGGACTATCTGTTTGAAAAGCAGGATTTTGACGCGTTCGAGGTTCTCGGCGGCGAAAACTATTTTGAGCATAACGGCTTCCAGACCGTCAGATATTATGAGGAAAGGGCAAAGGGCAGGCATTTCCCGATTGTCGGCAGTACAGACAGTCACAGCTCCTATCCCACAAATGAGAATGCATATATCTGCTCCACCATTATTTTCTCACCGGAAAATGAAAGAACTGCGCTGATTTCCTCCGTAAAGGACTTTTATTCTGTTGCGGTTGACACAATCAGCAAGGAATTTCGTCTTGTGGGCGAAAACAGGTTTGTGCGTTACGGCTGTTTCCTGCTCAAGCATTTCTTCCCGCGCCATGATGAATTATGCTATGAAGAGGGCAGACTGATGAAGCAGTATGTCACCGGCACGGATGAAGAAAAGAAGGAAGCCGCGGATATGCTGGGCGCTGTCAACGGCAGAATGAAAAAGCAGAGAGAAAAATATTTTGCATTTTAACAGAAAGGATTTTATATTATGAAAACCGTTCTTTTTCAGGGCGACAGCATAACCGATGCCGGAAGAGACAGAAATAACGACAATTACAGGGGAAACGGCTATCCCACTCTTGTTGCCGGCAAGCTCGGCGCGAAATATCCCGGTGAGTATCAGTTTATTAACCGTGGTGTCAGCGGTGACAGGGTGGTTGACATCAACGCGAGAATCCGCCGTGATTTGATTAACCTTAAGCCTGACTATCTGACCGTGCTTATCGGTATAAACGATGTTTGGCACGAGGTGGGCAGCGGCAACGGCGTGTGCAATGAAAAATATTTCAGAACCTATTGTGAAATAATCGAAGAGGTTCAGCACGACTGCCCCGGCGTTAAGATTTTCATTCTTGAGCCGTTTGTTTTAAAAGCGGCGGCGACAGAGGAAAACTGGGATTATTTTAAGAGCGAAACGGCACTCAGAGCCGAAAGCGCGAAAAAGGTTGCCGAAAAATACGGGCTTACCTTTATTCCGTTACAGGAAAAGTTTGACGCACTGTGCGAAAAGGCAGCACCCGATTACTGGCTGCTTGACGGCGTTCATCCCTCCGCAATGGGACATGAGGTTATTGCCGAGGCGGTGTGCGATGCGCTGGAGAAGGGGTTAGTTTTTTAGTTTTTAGTTTTTAGTTTTTAGTGAGGACAAGGGGACGGTTCTGCATGACACAGAACTGTTCCCTTGTTCTTTCGTTCAAAAAACAAAAAGTTGTCACCGGGAACCGTCCCCGATGACAGATGACATATTTTGAGAAATCTATTGATATTGATTTGTTTTTTGTGTATAATATTTACATAAACAATTAGGAAGGAACCGAAGAAATGAATCAGGAAATATATACGATTCCCGAAATTGCGGAAAGAATCATTCCCGTTCTTGAAAAGTACGGGATAAAAACAGCATACATCTTCGGTTCTTATGCGCGCGGTGATGCAGATAGGGAAAGTGATATTGATTTATTTATCGACGCTTCCAACCTCAGAGGCTTATTCATTTTAAGTGAGCTTTATGATGATTTACATGACGCATTAAAAAAAGAAATCGACCTCGTTACCATGAGTTCTCTGAAATATAATTCTGATAAAGACTTTGTTCAGAATCTCAGAAAGGAATCAGTATTGCTTTATGAATGTGCGTGATAATGACAGAAAAATACTTGGGATACTGTGAGCTATGACATTCCCGAACTGCAAAAATACTGTGAAAAAATATTATCAGAATGATTTTCATAGGATATAGGACAAGGGGACAGTTCTTCATGACACAGAACTGTCCCCTTGTTCTTTCGTTCAAAAAACAAAAAAGTTGTCACCGGGAACCGTCCCCGATGACAAACATACTTATTTCATGCTTGCTTTGCGCTTTTCGGCAGTTTCAAGCCTTCTCAATTTTGCTCTGTATTTGTCAGAGTCAAGGTATGAGCTGTATGCCGCGCTTGTAATTGAAAATCCGATGAAAACAAGGGTCAGTGCATAAAAAACAATGCCGAGCACCGTCAGCGTTTTCTGCTTTGACATAGCCGCCAGTGTTTTTGCGCTGTACTGTATTTCTTCCTCTTCTTTACTTTCGCTGTCGCCCAAATCAATGTCGTTGTTTTTGGCGTAGTTTTTCAGCGCATCCCCGAGAAAGCTGACGATTTTGTTTGTCAGCTCACTGTCTGTGCCGCCCTTGTCTGCCGTAACAAGGTCTTCAATTTCAGCCGACATATATACCCGGCCGATGAACATTCCCGTTCCGGCAAGAAAGAAAACGATAAGCAGCGGAACAAATATTTTGATGGTTGTGCGATTGAATATTTTACTCATTTCAATTGTCCTTTCATTTTGTACTGTTCTCTATTTTATCATCTGTTTTTGTAAATTACAATATATTTTAAAAATTTTCAGCCGGAGTTTCAGCCGGAGGGATATACAATTTTCAGGAAATACGGGTAGTCGTCAAATAATTCTCCGAGGTACTGCCTTGAAGCGGTTGCGGGGTCGTTTATTGTAAAGCGTTCCGGTTCAAGGGTATTTTCGTTTCCGTCATAACCCTTAATCAGTACCCAGTGCTGTCTGCCGCTTTCCTGTGCCGCGCCGATAATTACGGGCTTGCCGTTTTTCAGCTCGCTGTATGCCTGCTGTGCCCATGCTTCATCGTCTGTCACCGTGTCATAACCGTACGGCCAGTACAGACTTCCGCTGTATGAATATGAAAGCAGGTTTTCCATTTCATCCGGGTATATGCTTTCATTTTTCATATAGCTTTCGCTCATTGCAAGGCATGAGGTGGTACAGCCGCAGGCGGCTATTGTTTTGTCTGATTCACCGAGATATTCGTCTGCCCAGCGCGGGTCGGTCTGTTTGTAGAGCACCGCGTCAAGACTGATGCGGCTGTAAGCCGCGTTTTTCATTTTGCAGAGGTATTCATTATAAACATATCCCGTTTTTGTTCCTTCATAAAGAATTTTGCTCCAGTCGCCGTATTTTTTTATCACGCTTACACATTCGCCGGAGTAAATTACATCGGTGATTTTATATGTCATGCCATTTCCGTGCCGCACATTCAGCGCGTCGCAGCCGTCGCTGACATACATTTCAGTGCTGTTATGCGCTTCTATATATTCTGCCGCGCACCAGCCGTATTTTCCTTCTTCGTATTCCACTCTCCACCAGTCTCCGTCTTTTGAAACAAGGTGTATATATGTGTTTCTGTCAACGGCTGCAAGAATTTCACTGTCCGTGCTCTTTTCTTCCCTGACATTAAGCGGAGAGGAAACGGTTTTTATTCTTCCCGCATAAACACTGTCCGCCGCGGAGCATTGGGGCAGGGGAAAAATGCCGCTTATAATCACGGCAAATACGGAAATAAAGCACAGGGTTTTTCTTTTTATACCATTTATATACATATTGTGACACGGTGTTCCTTTCATTTTTTTACAGGATAAAATTATCTTTCCCCGAAATAACGGGTTCAACAAGGAAATAAATGTAAAAAAATTTATTATTACATTTTTATTTCAAAAAAACAGTTGATTATTTTTTTAGGATATGTTAAAGTATGTTAAATATAACATTACTCAAGGGGTAAGATTTATGCTGGAACAGGTAGAGAGAAAGCTTGAAGAGCTTGACAGAATGAAAAAACAGGCATATTACAGGCAGAAGGACGAGGATTTGATGTCATGGGGTCTCACAACACAGACCAAGGGCAAAAAGGAAGTCCCGATAATCATTACGGATGATGAATACGAGGAGCTGAAAAAAGCGGCAAGAGGCACTGATTATACACAGAAGGGCAATTCCCGCTTTACCGCGCTGCTCAAGGCGCTTGCAATCATAACGGCTCTTGTCGGTCTTGTAGCCGGCATTGTGCTGTATCTTATTTGTCAGGACAGCGCGTTAAAGCTTGTCTACCTTTCACTGTGCTGGATTGGCGGCATTGTCTTCTGCTTCATTTTCCTCGGAATTGTGGAAATCATACATTTACTTAACTGCATTTTGCAGGATAAATAAGGTTATGGGCGCATTATGTGCTGATAATAAAATTAAAAGGAGGAATTTTTTATGAAAAAGATTCTCGCAGTAATCATGGCACTCGCACTTGTTATCTGCTGTTTTGCTGCCTGCGGCGGCAACACAACAACGGATGACACCACCGCAGCACCAGAAAACGACGATACAACGGCAGCGGCGACAGATGCTGATGCAGTTGTTAAAATCGGCGTTTTTGAGCCGGCTTCAGGCGACTCAGGCGCAGGCGGAAAGAAAGAAACTCTGGGTATGCAGTACGCAAACGCTCAGACCCCCACGGTTGAAATCGGCGGCAAGACCTACAAGGTAGAGCTTGTATACGCAGACAACGGCTCCGACCAGTCAAAGGCTCCCGCAGCGGCGGCAGAGCTTGTAGGCAAGGAGGTTGCAATCGTTCTCGGTTCTTACGGCTCCGGCGTTTCAATCGCCGCTTCCGAAACCTTTAAGAACGCGGGTCTTGCGGCTCTCGGTGTAACCTGCACCAACCCCAATGTAACCGCAGGCAACGAGCATTATTTCCGTATTTGCTTCCTTGACCCCTTCCAGGGCACCGTTCTTGCAAACTTTGCGACAAGCAAGTTTGAAGCGAAGAAGGCATATTGCCTCGGTGAGCTCGGCAACGAATATGACCAGGGTCTTATCAACTTCTTCTCAGAGGCATTCAAGGCGGCAGGCGGCGAGGTTATTGCCG
>JAKSQS010000126.1 GCA_024404055.1 Clostridia bacterium
TGGTATTTTTATTCTATACCATTCTGGAGGTTTACACAATATCTGAAACAGCCTCGATTTTAAGGCAGCTTATTCGCCGAGAGTCTGCATTGTAACATCTTCTCTTGCATCGGAAATATATTTATCCTGATAATAATTTTCAAGATGATGCTTAATGTTGCCGTCTTCATCAATCTTGATTACGGTACAGCCTCTCTGTGAGCCGAGCTTATAGATTCCGGGATATGCGAGATAGTCCACGCTGTATCCGTAATTGAGATTTATGCCTTTATAGTTAAGAGAAAAATTATTCAGATGGTCATGCCCGCAGAATACGGTATCGGTGGAGCCGATTTCAAGCATGGTTTCAAAGAAATTATCCTCGTGAATGCCGCAGTAAATTCCCTGTCCGCTTTCACCGACGGTGCCGTAATTATATTTTACATTTTCGGTGTTTTGCTTTCCGTTTTCAACATATTCGTTCCACGCATCCTTATACTCCGTAAGAGGAATGTGCTGGAAAACGGATGACGGAACAGCGTCAAAGCCGGCGTATCTTTTCATATCCTTTTTGCTCATGGCGGCGATGACATCGTGGTTATGCTGCTGATTTTCCTCAATCATCTGCTTATACCATGCAATCTGGTTTTCGTGCATACTGTCATATTTCCACATTATGCCGAGAAAGTCACCGTCAATATAGGAGTGGGAGTCCATAACAAAAAGGGTACGGGTGATAATATCATCGGAATTGATGATGTTGAACATCTGATTTCCGCAGCCGTCCACATCGGCGGGACCCGGCTGAACAAGGCAGTGGGGATAATCGCCGGAGGAATAAAAATCTGTTATTTCTTCACGGGTGAAAAAGCTGTAAAGCTCTGTATCATGGTTGCCGTAGCCGACAGTCCAGTATATGCCGAGAGATTCCATAAGCGTTGCAAAAAGCTTTGCACCGTTTTTGTTGTTGAATGTACCTGCCTGGAAGGGCACGGGATATGCTATATCGCCGGTTACAATAACGAAATCGGGCTTTTCCGCTTTAAGCATGGATGCGACAGCATTCATTGCCATGCTGTCCTTTTTCAGAGACATCCAGCCGCCGCCGAAATGCACATCGGTAAGCTGAACGATTTTTATACCGTGGTCGGTATGAATATTCCAATAGCCGTCTGCAAAATTTTCCGCGTCAAGCGTTACTGTGTTAATTTTCGGAAATGCTTCTGCCTTTTTGAGATTGGACTTTACGCCGACAACGGTGATTATGGATGTGACAATGACGAAAAGTACGATAACGGAGACTATTATGCTGATTATTTTGCCTGCTTTTTTATGCCTTGCCTTTTTCTTTGCTGCTTTTTCTTCGGGTGAAAGTACTGCTTTTTCCTTTGTTTTCATGGTGACTGTTCCTTTCATATTTTATGTTTACATATTTGCTGTTATAGCATATGCTTAAACGGTGAAACACCGCCTCCGATTTTATTTATCATATCACGAAAAAAAACTTTTTTCAACTCCTATTTTAATAAACTATTGCAAACGAACAAATTTTCTGATATAATATTGAAATCCGGGCGAGGGGAGGCAAGAATAGTGAACAAATACGATGAAGAAGTCAGAAACGCCGTTTCAGCTTTGAAAAACAGAAAAAACGGTGTAGAAACGGTTTATACAGACACGCCGATACTGTTCACTGCCTCACAGATGAAAAGCTATACTCCGCCGCAGTACCTTGAAATGCGAAAGCTTGCAAGAAGCAGTGAAGCCGCATATATGCCTTCGGAATGGCTTTTTGTAAAGCAGGCACAGTTTATGAAGTATTTCATTGACGACTATAATTATCAGGGCGGTTTTTCAAGATTTTACCCTACATACGGGGATATGAACACCGAGCAGTTACGCGGATATTTTTCATGGAGAACAAAGGTAAGACAGGAGAAAATCGAAAAAACCGCGCCGGGCTTTGTTTTCGTTTATATTTTTGAACTGATAAATCGCATCGGCTGGCGTAAGCCTGCCGACGGGTACGGTATTTTATGTGATTTTTGCAGCCGTTATGCTGCGGTTGACCCGGCAATCAGGCTTGACGCGTATCTGCCGCGCTGGAAAAAGGATTTTATAATTTATTACGGACTTGACACGGCTCTTATCGAAAATAAAAATGAAACCGAGACAGAGGCTGCGGTTATAAAGCTGACGGAATGCGGTGTGACTGACCGGGAAATATTTGACTGTCTTAACCTTCTTTCCTCTCATAAGCTGACAAAATCTCCCGTTTACGCAAAAACGCCGGATGATGTGATAAATGTGGTGACACGGGTATACCGGGCGGCTGAGGTCTGCTTCGGCGGAAAAGGCGCAGCGGCATCTATGTTCGGAAGTATTGTTACAAGCGTATACAGTATGTTTTCCTCCGCTGTTTTTTATGCCGATAAGTGGCACCGGGATGTCACTGTTACCGTAAGCGGTATCGAACGATTTGAGTGTGACGGCGGAATGTGGAAGCATACGGTGTTTATGCCTTCAAGCACAAAGCTTAAGGTGCTCGGCGCGGTGATGAAAAATATAGATGCTGAAATGCGCGAAAAAACGGGCTGTAAAAGGAAGCTTTCGCATATTCAGACGGCAGGCTTTTTTGAGGATACAGTCAGAAATACCGTACGGGATTATTATGAAGAAAAAGCACGGGCAGCCCGTCCTGTTATTAAAATAGATGTTTCCGTTCTCGATTCCATACGGGAAACGGCGATGATAACGCAGCAAAGGCTGACGGTTGAAGAAGAATATGATGAACCTGAACCGCAGCAAACGCCGCAGACTGACACGGATTTTCCTTTGGATGAAAATGAAATGCAGGTGTTGAAGGCTTTGCTTTCCGGCGAAAATCCGGACGGTCTGTGCAGGAAAAACGGACTTATGCTCTCTGTTGTTTGCGACGCAATAAACGAAAAGCTGTTTGAGCTGTTTAATGACAATGTTATTGAATTTTTTGATTATCCCGTTATTATTGAGGATTACGGGGAAGAACTGAAAAAAATGCTGGAGGTGGACTGAAATGTCCGTTGCCGAAATAAAAATACCGAAAAGAATTGCAAGCACGCTGATAAATTCACTTAAGGGCGGCGTTGTGCCGAGAACGGGCTTGCCTTACATTACTGTGGGACGGGAAAACGAAATAAACGCGTTTTTGCATGATATTGAAATTATAAGCGAGGGCGGAGCCTCCTTCCGCTTTATTTCCGGCAAATACGGCAGCGGAAAAAGCTTTTTGCTGCAAACTGTCAGGAATTACGCTATGGACAAAAATTTTGTTGTTGCGGATGCCGACCTGTCGCCGGAAAGAAGATTGCAGGGAACAAGAGGACAGGGGCTTGCGACATATAAGGAGCTTATCAAAAATCTGTCAACCAAAACAAGACCTGACGGCGGAGCACTGCCGCTGATTCTGGAAAGATGGATAAGCAAACTGCAAAGCGAGGCTGTGCAGGAAAACGGCATTGCCTTTGACGACCCGTCGGTGCACACGCTTACCGAAAAGAAAATTATGCAGGTTATAAGCTCCTTGAATGAAATGGTTCACGGCTTTGATTTTGCGAAGCTTTTAACTGTCTATTACAGGGCTTATCTTGACGGTGACGACGAAAAGAAAAACGCCGTGATAAAATGGTTCAGGGGCGAATATCAGACAAAAAGTGACGCAAAAGCGGAGCTCGGAGTGAATATTGTTATCACAGATGACGACTGGTACGAATATATAAAAATATTTTCCGCTTTTTTCACAAGAGCCGGCTACGGCGGCTTTCTTGTGCTGATTGACGAGCTTGTTAATCTGTATAAAATTCCCAACAGCATCACGCGGCAGTATAATTATGAAAAAATACTGACGATGTATAACGATACCTTACAGGGGAAAAACAGCAATCTCGGCATTATTATGAGCGGTACTCCGCAATGTATAAAGGATACAAGAAGGGGCATTTTCAGCTATGAGGCTCTGCGCTCCCGGCTTGAGCAGGGGCGGTTTTCAACAAACGGAATTTATGATTTGCTGGCGCCTGTTATAGAGCTTCAGCCGCTAACCTACGAGGAAATGCTGGTGCTGACTGAAAAGCTTGCGGCAATTCACGCAGTGCTGTTTGATTATAAATGCGCCCTCACAGAGGATGATTTTATATCATTTATTAAAATCGAATACGGCAGAATAGGCGCAGGGGCAAACATAACACCGCGAGAGGTGATAAGGGATTTTATTGAGCTGCTGAATATACTTTATCAGAACGCCGGTATTTCAGTTGAAAAGCTGATGCAGTCTGACGGCTTTTCATATTCAAAAAACGAGGTGGAACAGGAGGAGATTAACCCGCTGTTTACGGAGTTTGAAATCTGATTATGGATGTTTTTTCAAGATATGCGCCGTTTATACAGGATTTTATTTATCAGAACGGCTGGGAAAATTTAAGAGGTGTGCAGATAGCGGCGGCAGACGCGATTTTCAACACGGACGAAAATGTGCTGCTGTGCGCTTCAACCGCCTCCGGCAAAACGGAAGCGGCATTTTTTCCGATACTGACTTCCTTCTATGAAAATAAGCCCCGTTCGGTGGGTGCGATATATATAGGACCGCTGAAGGCCTTGATAAACGACCAGTTTACAAGGCTTAATGATTTATGCCGCGAGGCGGATATACCCGTATGGCACTGGCACGGGGATGTGTCGCAGTCGCACAAAAGTAAAATGCTGAAAAATCCGTCAGGAATATTGCAGATAACGCCGGAAAGCCTTGAGGCAATGCTGCTGCACAAGCATTCGCTGATACCGAAGATGTTTTCGGATTTGCGCTTTATTGTTATAGACGAGGTACATTCTCTTATGCGCGGTGACAGGGGCGGACAGACTGTTTGCCTTATTCAGCGGCTGTCACGCCTTGCCGGAGTAAATCCGAGAAGAATAGGACTTTCCGCAACGCTCGGCGACCCGAAGGCGGCAGGCGAATTTCTTGCTGCCGGGACGGGCAGGGGAACGGTTATACCGAAAATTGAGGCAAAGGGCACAAAATGGCGGCTTTGTATGGAGCATTTTTACTGCGACGGAGTGCAGGCAAAAAATGAGAAAACCGACAACGCGCTTGAGCTGCCCGAAAAAGCGACCGATGTCGCGCCGGAGTTTGCAGACCCGGGCTACGGCTTTGTTTTTGAACATACCAAAAACAAGAAATGCCTTGTTTTTGTCAATTCCCGTGAGGAATGCGAGGCTGTGACTACTTCTTTGCGCTCATACTGCGATGTGAAAAAGGAGCCGGACAGGTTTCTTATTCACCACGGAAATCTTTCACAGTCGTTTCGCGAAACGGCGGAGGGATTGATGAAGGACGATGAAAAAACACTGACAACGGTGACGACTGCCACACTTGAGCTCGGAATTGACATCGGCAGACTTGAAAGGGCGTTTCAGATAGACGCGCCGCATCCTGTTTCTTCGTCTTTGCACAGACTGGGGCGAACCGGCAGAAGGGGAGAGCCGCAGGAAATGTGGTTTGTTATCCGCGAGGACAGAACGGAATCGAGGGCAATGCTGCCCGAAACAGTTCCGTGGCGGCTGTTGCAGGGTATAGCGCTTGTTCAAAGCTACACGGAGGACAAATTTGTTGAGCCGCAGCGCCTCGACCGTCTTCCGTACAGTCTGTTATATCATCAGACAATGGCAACGCTTGCCTCCTGCGGAGAAATGAGCCCCGCCGCGCTCGCCTCACGCGTGCTGACCCTTGAACCGTTCAGACGGGTATCGCAGGATGATTATAAGGCTCTTTTGAAGCACCTTGTTATTACAGACCATATTGAAAAGACCGAGCGCGGCGGACTGATTGCCGGCCTTGCCGGAGAAAGACAGATAAATTCCTTTAAATTTTACGCAGTATTTCAGGAAAATGAGGAATATACAGTCAGGTGCAATTCACAGGAGCTCGGAACAATTGTTGCGCCGCCGCCTGCGGGAGAAAAAATTGCCATTGCCGGCCATGTCTGGGTTGTGACGGAGGTTGACAGAAAAAGACATCTTGTTTACTGTGAGCAGGTGCTCGGAAAGGTGCCAGCGTATTTCGGGGAATGTCCCGGTGATATAAACACGAAAATTTTATTGAAAATGCGCGGTATTCTGTGCTGTGATACGCAGTATCCGTATCTTCTGGGCAATGCGGCGGCAAGGCTGCGCGAGGCAAGACAGACCGCCGCACATTCCGCGCTTGTCAGCTCACCGATTGTTAATCTCGGCGGCGATATGTGGTGCGTTTTTCCGTGGCTTGGCACTTATTCATTTCTTGCGCTTGAACGGTTTATAAAAATCAAATGTGCGCCGCTGCTTGATATGAGCGGTATAGATTCCTCAAGACCGTATTTCATTCAGTTCAGAATGAGGGTTTCTTATGAGGAACTCGCGCAGACTGTCCGTGAGCTTGTAAAAAAGCCCATCGCCCCGATGAGCTTACTGTTTGAAGATGAAGTGCCTGAATTTGAAAAATACGATAAATTCCTGCCGGATTCCCTTGTCAGAAAAGGCTTTGCCTTCGGTGTGCTTGACGTGGAAGAATGCACAGAATGGTTGAAAAAAACATTCGGGGAATAAAATAATATGTAAACGGAGCGGATAGCCTTTCGGCATCCGCCCCGTGTTGTCTTCAATATCCGTCTTTTACTGTTTTTATGCTGCGTTTCTGAATTACTGAACGATAACGCCAAAGTTTTCATACACGAGCGGAACAGAGGAGGAACCGGTATAGGTTGACATCTGTATGTTGCCGGAGTTGTAGCAGGCGATTCCTCCGCTGTGATTACCGGAATTTCCGCTTGTATGATCGCCCAAAAGTGTCCCGTCAGCCTCGCAGTCAACAATAGTACCCTTGTTATCATATGCTATTCCGCCGCAGTGTGAATCATATGTTTGCTTTGCATACAGGTTTGAGTGTGAAACGCATGATATTATTTTTCCTCCACTCTGATTAACCAATGCAAAGCTGCTTATAGCAGGGTGCTTCCCGTAA
>JAKSQS010000127.1 GCA_024404055.1 Clostridia bacterium
ATTTATATCAATATTTATAATTTTTTTGTTCAAAAATTTTGCTTTCGATTTTTTATGCTCCGGCAAAACAGGCGGCATCATTTCCGTGGAGGGTGCGGACGGTTATCAAAACGCCGTTGTGCCGCTGCTTGAGGCTGCCGGATGCCCGTCGGTTATGAGCCAGGCGGATTATTCCGCTGCCGCGTCTGCGGACAGAACCTCTATGGTAAAAAACGCCGTTTCCATGTTTTTCTCGGCAATAGACAATATACTTGATAAGCCGGCTGAAAACCTCTGCAAATATCTTCCGTGCATTGCGGATTATCTTTCAAACGGCGGCATAGCACAATCCGCAAAAGCACTTATTTCCCCCATTGTAATAAAAATCGGCATTATTCCGCTTTCGGGTCTTGACAGACTCATTGATAAATCAGGCGTTTTCTCCGACCCGGAGGGCTTGAGCAATATGTTTGAGGGCATGGTTATGAGCGCTCTTTCGGACAGTGCAAACGGTTTTCCGCTGCCTGAAATAGACCTTGCCGCCCTTGCCGCCTGCACGGTAAAAACGGAAAGCGGCTATGAAACAGACGAGGTAAAAGCCTTTAATGTTATTTTTGATTTTATCATTGAAGCGGTAAAAATGAATACCGGCAGCATTCCCGATATGCCGCAGGAGGCGGCGGATATATTAAAAGCCCTCGAAAATAAAAGCTCTGAGGAATTAAGAAACGGCATTGTATATCTTCTCACTGCAAAGCCCGAAGACGCGGTTCAGGATTATCAGTGGCAGTATCCGGCATACACTCCTGGCACAGCGAGCTATCCGGCCAACATGACAAGGGAAAATTTTCAGAGGGTTCTTGAGCAAATCGACCCCACGCTGAACGAATTTCTCGTTGAATTTGCTTCTCAGCAGGAGCTGCCGAAAATGATAGCCGCCATGATTTATTCTCCCGACACTCTGACTGCACTTACCACGGGAATTTACTCCGCTTTAGGCAGTGAGGAAATGCAAAGTGCTCTTTCGCTTATCGGCGCGGACTTTTCAGTATACGCCGTTGCGGATGCCGTTGAAGGCGTTTCCCCTGATGCCGCATATTCCCTGAGACAGGCGGAAAGCTGGGATAACGCGGATGAAATCGACTGGAATATAACCGCAGGAAAGCGCAGGGGCTTTGAAAAATGCCTGAACGCCGTGCTCACTCCCCTTTCGGGCTTGCTTGATGTGCTTTTAAGCGAGGGAAGCATAACTCTGTTCGACGCGATAACGCTTTACGGCTCCGACGGATATAACACAGCGGTAATTCCCGTGCTTGAAGCGCTCGGCTGTAAGGCGGACTCAATAAAGACCTATGCCGGATACAAGCCGCTTTCCCCGGCAAAGAAAATACAGGCTGTTACGCGACCTGTTTTCGACCTGCTTGACAAAATAATAAAAACGCCCGTTGCCACACTTTGTACACTGCTGCCGAACATCGTTTATTTCATTGACGGCGGCTGCCTTGAAACGGTTATCGGAAACCTGCTTTACCCCGTTACCTCACTTATAGAAAATGCCGGACTTGACGGTATGCTGCCTGCGGAGCTCACGGATATGAAGCTTGACCCGGCAGAGCTTGTTTCCGGCATAACCGCATCCGCAGACCTCGGCTTTGAGCTGCCGCAGCCGGACTTTAAAAAGCTTTCATGTCTCGGCACGGCATCGGTTCTTACAGGCAAGGCAACATATTCCGGCGCACCTGCGACTTACACCTATATCACGGCAGACGCGCCTGCCGTACTTGCCGCGGTCGTTCGCTATATCTTCAACGCCATGGATAATTCCGGCACAGACCTGTTTTCCGGCATGATGGGCGGCGGTGACGCAGCGGACGCAGGCATGATGTCTATGTATACCGACAGCATCACAAGCGAGCTGAAGGGAAAATCCGCAGACGAGCTTATCGAATGGTTCTACAATCTGCTGTTTAAGGAAACCCCTAAGCGTGAGGAAGAGCCGGTTAACGATTTCATCCCCACGGTAATATATGAGCCGCAGAAGGACTACACCAATACAGTGCTCATATTCGCGGCATTGTTCATCGTCGCGCTGATAACGGGTGTGATAATATTCGTTTCCAAGCACGATTTCAAAAAAGAAAAGCTGAAAAAGGCAGATAAAAAGAAAGAAAAGAAACACGGCAAACACAAAAAGGAGGTAACGGTATAATGCTTATACTTAAAGATATAGTCAAGGATTATGTTACCGGCGACACCACGGTAAGAGCCCTCAAGGGTATAAACATCAATTTCAGAGAAAACGAGTTTGTGTCCATTCTCGGTCAGTCCGGCTGCGGCAAAACCACCATGCTGAACATCATCGGCGGACTTGACAGATATACAAGCGGTGACCTGATAATTAACGGCAAATCCACAAAGGAATTTACCGATGAGGATTGGGACACCTACCGCAACCATTCCATAGGCTTTGTATTTCAAAGCTATAACCTCATTCCGCACCAGACCGTGCTTGCAAATGTGGAGCTTGCACTCACCCTTTCCGGCGTTTCCAAAAAGGAAAGGCGCGAAAGAGCGGTTGAAGCTCTCAAGAAAGTAGGTCTCGGCGAGCAGCTTAACAAAAAGCCGTCGCAAATGTCAGGCGGACAGATGCAGCGCGTGGCAATTGCAAGGGCACTTGTCAATAATCCCGATATTATCCTTGCGGACGAACCCACAGGCGCGCTTGACAGCGAAACCAGCGTGCAGGTTATGGAAATTCTCAAGGAAATTGCCGCCGACAAGCTTATAATCATGGTTACGCATAACCCCGACCTTGCAAAGCAGTATTCAACAAGAATCATAAGCTGTCTTGACGGTACGGTTATCAACGACACAGACCCGTTCAATCCTGCCGAAGCGGATTATGAAAACGAGAAGCAGAAGGCAGAAGAAGAAAAGAAAAAGGGCAAAAAGCCCTCCATGTCAAAGGCGACCGCATTTTCATTGAGCCTGCGCAACCTTACCACCAAAAAGGGAAGAACATTTTTAACGGCGTTTGCCGGCAGCATCGGTATAATCGGTATTGCCCTTGTTCTTGCGCTTTCAAACGGTATTGAAAGATATATCGACAAGGTGCAGAACGACCTGCTGCTTGCCATGCCCGTAAGTGTGGAGCGTGAAGCCATTGATATGAACTCCGTTATGAACACATTTATGGATATGGGCAAGGAAATGATGGAAAACAAGCATGAGCTTGACAAAATTTATGTCAACAACGGCTTTACGGAAATGGTCAATGTTTTCATTTCACAGGCGGAGTCCAACAACCTCAAGAGCTTTCGCAAGTATATTGAGGATAACCGCAAAACCTTTGACGAGCTGTGCAACGATATTCATTACAGCTATTCCACTCCCCTGAACATATACAGGGCTGACACCGAGGACGGTCTTGTTCAGGTCAACCCCAACACCGTTATGGAAGAAATGATGAGCGGCTCTTCATCTTCAATGGGCGGTGCGTCCTCCATGTCGGGTATGTTCTCATCCTCTGTGGGCAACACATGGATACAGGCAATCGGAGATAACGCTCTGCTTGAAAAGCAGTATAACATCGTAGCGGGCAGACTGCCGGAGTCATTTGACGAGGTTGTTCTCGTGGTGGATAAGAACAACGAGATAAACGAAATGGTTATGTACGCCCTCGGGCTGAAAAATCAGGACGAATTTATGGCGAACATGATGGATGTTATGAAAAGCGGCGAAGAGCTTAAAAGCGAGGTTCTTGAATCCTATACCTATGATGATATTCTGAATATGAAATTCAGACTTCTGCTGAATTATCAGTTTTTCGCAAAAGGCAAGGACGGACTTTGGAAGGATTACAGCCAGAATGCCCTTTATGTTAAAGAGCTTGTTGAAAAAGAGGGAATAGATATAAAAATAGTCGGCATTCTCCGCCCCGATGAAACCAATGTCATGTCAGTTGGCACGGGCAGTATTCTTTACAGGGAAGACCTTATGGATTACGCGCTGAAGCAGACTGCCGAAAGCGAGGTTGTCAAAGCCCAGCTTGCAGATCGGACAAAGGATGTTATCACCGGACTTGAATTTTCAACCCTTTCGGTCAACGATTTCAGCCTTGCCGATATAGATATGAGCCTTATTGACTTCAAATATCTTGACCTTTCCCCCTTTATGAGCATGATTGAAGACATTGATATGTCGCAAATCGACATTATGAATTTCGATATGTCAAGCCTTATGGATTTTTCGGATATGTCAGGTCTGCAAAAGAGATTTATGGAGGGCTTTTTGTCTGACGAACAGGTGCTTGCAATAAAGCAGGCGTATGTTGACACGATAAACGCGCAGTGCTCACTTGAAAAGACCTATTCCGCTCTCGGTTATTCCACCGAGGACACGCCCACATCCATTTATCTTTACTGCAAGAGCTTTGACGCAAAGGATGAGCTTAACAACCTTGTTGATTATTACAACAAGAAAATGGAGGAGGATGGCTACCTCGGCTACACCGTTACCATAACAGACTATATAGGTATGCTTATGAGCAGTATAACGAGCATCCTGAACATAGTCACCTATGTGCTTGTTGCCTTTGTTGCAATTTCCCTCGTTGTTTCATCCATAATGATTGGTATTATTACTTATATCTCCGTGCTTGAAAGAACCAAGGAAATAGGTATTTTAAGAAGCATCGGCGCATCTAAAAAGGATATTTCAAGCGTGTTCAATGCGGAGACCGTCACCATCGGCTTTGCGGCGGGTGTGATAGGAATTTTGTCCACCCTGTTCTGGGAAATACCGATAAATTTCCTGATTCAAAAGCTTACGCAAACGGGCGCGCACGCGTCTCTGCCGTTTGTCGCGGCAATCGTTCTTATGGCAATAAGCATTTTCCTCACATTTATCGCCGGTCTTATTCCGTCATCTATGGCAGCGAAAAAAGACCCGGTTGAGGCACTCAGAACAGAATAAACGGGATGTGATTTTACAGTGCTTACAGATTCATATTTAAGAAGAAATTTTTCAACCTGTCTTTATAAAAACCGCAGACTTAACCTCGGTGAATTTGACCTTTCCAAGGATTTCACCGGGGAATGCGACGGGGATAAATATCCCGTTCTGCGTTCAGTCGGTGAATACAGCGAAAGCGTTAAAGACGGAATTTACCGGTTTGACAGCGAAAGGAGCATGGCGGCGCGATTTATCACGCCGCTTTATCCCTATGCGTCATATGAAATGACAGTTGAGGACCTGCGCGGCGAATGCGGCTTTTTATTCACACGCGGCGAATGGGATACGGGAATAATGCTCGGCGCGGACGAAACGGGTCTGCTTTATATAAAGAGCATAAACAGCATTGAATACTCGATTTGTAAAACCGAAACTAAATTTAAAAGCGGAATGCGTTTTTCGGTGACTGTTCGCCCGGGAAAAGCGGATATTTACTTTGATTTCGGGAAAAATCCCGTTCATGCCGCTACCTTTACCGTTCCGTTTTTTAAAGAAGCGGCAAAAGAAGATGTATTCACCAAAATATATGCTTGTCTGTGCTTTTATAACTGCGCCGCTGTGTCGGGCGCGTCCGTTTTTATGGACAGCGGCATTTCGCAGGCGGATATACGCCCCGTTTGCTATGAAAACGGCGAGGTAATGACCGAAAACGGAAAAATATATCTTACCGCCTCCGTCAGACAGCATGAGGGCGCGTATCAGGGCGTTTTTTCGTGGGTTCCCGGCACCTGCGTTTTTGAGCTGACAGGTGCGCTGTTTTTCGATGCCGGGGACGGAATATGGGGCAACGATGTTGCCTCCGACCTGATATTCAACAGAAAAACAGGCAAATGGCTTATATGGATGTGCGCCTTTTCCCACGGTCATGTTCTTGCCCGTGCGGAGCTTGAAAGTGATGTGAGGCACGGTGTCAGCGTTATTGATGTAAAGCTGACCGAGCCGCTCAAAGACGGTGACGGCGACGAGGTATTCGGCGGCAAAAAGGGTGACGAAGACCCGGCGCTTATATTCGACGAGCACACAAACAAATGGCTGCTTGCCGTTTGCAGAATTTCCGATGTAAACAATTCCTACTGTTATCATTTCTTTGAGTCCGACTCCCCTCTTGACGGCTTTAGATTCACCGGCAAGGGCAAGCCGGGCTGCGAAACGGGCGGCAGCTTTGTCCGCCGCGGCGGAAGGCTGTATTTTGTTTGCGGAAACTCATTTGAAAAAACCTCTGATTACAGGGTGTACGATATGGAATATTTCCCGTTTTACAGAAGGCTTGAGTTTGATTTGCCGGACGGCGGCTTTCGCGGCTGGGGCAGCATTATGCCTGTAAAGCGCGGCACAAGGGAGAAGCTTTATATGCTGACCTTTGACCGTCACCGCGGCAGCGACTACCGCTGGAGCTACGGAAATATATATTGCTTTTCCGATTGATTTTTTTAATATTTATATATAAGGGTGAATCGCTTCATTCCGCCGGGTTTATTTTTGCGTATAAAGTGTGCAAAAAAGCAAACAATACACTTATAACAAATTCGGAGCGGTATTTATGTCGATTTCACCTTCATTTTTTATTGAACAGCTAAAGAGCAATTCCCTGCTTGCTTTCGCTGTTTTTCTTACTGTCTGCGTTATTCTTGTTAACGGCTGGACGGATGCGCCCAACGCCATAGCAACCTGCGTTGTAACACGGTGCATGAAGGTCAGGAGCGCGATTGTTATGGCAGCGGTTTTCAATTTTCTCGGCGTTTTCGTTATGAGCCTTTTAAATTCCACGGTTGCACAGACGATAGCGAACATTGTTGATTTAGGGGATGATTCATATGCGGCGATTATCGCCTTGAGCGCGGCACTTTTCGCCATTGTGCTGTGGGCTGTGCTTGCGTGCGCTTTCGGCATACCGACAAGTGAAAGCCATGCGCTTATAGCCGGACTTACAGGCAGTGCGGCAGCAATAAACGGCGGTTTTTCGGCTGTGAACGGCACTGAGGGGATGAAGG
>JAKSQS010000128.1 GCA_024404055.1 Clostridia bacterium
GTGAGAAACGCGGTCACGCAATGCGTAAGCACTGCGCTCGGAATAGGTAAAAACTGCGTAAGCGTTACAAAAATGACACAGAAACGGGAGAAATAGTTATGAGCATGGTAATCAGAAAAAAACAGCTTCTTGCGGCAACCCTTGCACTTGCGCTGGGCTCTGCGGTATTCGTAAACTGGTATTACAACAGGGTTGAAAAAACGGCAACGGGTGCCGAAACAACGCAGCAGGAGGAATATGCGGGCGAAAATCTCGGGGATTCGCTTTATGTTCAGGGCAGTACCTCGGAAAACACGGAGAAGGAAAAGAACGGAGAGGATGAAACCGTGCAAAACGGCGACTCGGTTATTTCCACGGCGGGCAGCGTTGCCGAATATTTTGCCTCGGCGCAGCTTGAAAGAGACAAGGCACACGATGAAATAAAAGATTTTCTGCGTGAGGCGTGTGAAAGCAAGGAAGCTGACAGCAATATTGTCAGCAAGGCACAGGCACAGCTTGAAGAATTTGAAAACGCCGTAAAGCTTGAATGCGACACGGAAAATCTGATCAAAGCAAAGCTTGACTGTGAATGCCTTGTTGCAGTGAATAACGGCAGGGTTGAAATTGTGGTTTCACCCGGAGTGCTTGATTCGGTGGCGACACTGCAAATTTCCGAAATAATTAAGGAGCAGACGGGAATAAACGGTGAAAATATTTCAATAATTGAAGCAAAATGAGTTGTATATAAAAAAATATTGTGATATAATACAAAGGATTATAGTCAGATGTTTTGAGAAGGATGTTGATAATATGACAAGAAGACAGGCAAGGGAACAGGCTTTTATAATCGTTTTTGAAAAAACCTTTCAGCAGGACTGCACCGTTGACGACATTGTTGCCGTCGCGGCGGAGACCTGCTTGTTTGAGCCTGATGAGTTTGCTTTGCGCATAGCCAATGCCGTATGGGACAATGTGGATGATATAGATGAAAAAATTTCGCCCTGTCTCAAAGGGTGGAAGGCTTCAAGAATATCAAAGGTGGCAAATTCCATACTCCGTATGGGTGTTGCGGAAATGTTCTATCTTGAGGATATTCCTGTTAGCGTAACGATTAACGAGGCAGTGGAGCTTGCGAAAAATTATTCCACGCCGGAGGATGCTTCCTTTGTAAACGGTGTTCTTGCCACCATATCCCGTAATAATTGATATGGCATATATAGGAATTGACACGAGCAATTACACCACGAGTGTTGCGGTTTTCTTTGAAAATGAAAATAAAATAGTTCATAAGCGCAGACTGCTGAAGGTGAAGCCCGGAGAAAAGGGCTTGCGGCAGAGCGATGCGGTTTTTCAGCACACACAAAACCTGCCTGAGCTTATAGAGGGGCTGTTCTGGGAAAACGACATTGATATTGAGGCGGTCGGCGTGTCCGACAGACCGTGCGGCAGAGAGGGCTCATATATGCCGTGCTTCACGGTGGGCATCGGCTGCGCAAGAAGCATATGCGCTGCAAACGGCAAGCTGCTGCGCTGCTTTACGCACCAGCAGGGGCATATCGCAGCGGCTTTGTGGTCGGCGGACAGGCTTGACCTTCTCAAAGAAAATTTCATTGCGTTTCATGTGTCGGGCGGCACGACCGAGGCGGTGCTTGTTACGCCGGATGAAGAAAACATTTTCGGCTGTGAAATAATCGCCTCTTCCCTTGATTTAAAGGCGGGACAGGCTGTTGACCGGGTCGGGCTTATGCTGGGGCTTGATTTTCCCTGCGGCAGACAGCTTGACGCACTGGCAAGGCACTCAACCGCAAAAATCAAAAAAATCCGTCCGTTTATGAGAGGGAGCAATTGCAGCCTTTCGGGCATTGAAAACAAATGCGCCGAAATGAAGAAAAAAGGCAAAAGCGATGAAGATATAGCAAGATACTGCATTGAATATATTTCGTCGGCTCTCGAAAAAACGGTTGAAGCGGTAAGAAAGCAGTACGGACAGCTTCCGCTTGTTTTTTCCGGCGGAGTGATGTCAAACAGCATCATCAGAGAAAGATTTACGGAAAAATTCGGCGCGGTTTTTGCCGAGCCTGAGTTTTCACCGGATAACGCGGCGGGAATCGCGGTTCTCGCATCATTGAAATGAAATGAAAGGAAAGGTCATATGCCGGTAACACTCAATGTTTCGCAGCTGAATATGTACATAAAGAGCCTTGTTGACGGCGACCTCAATCTTTCGCAGGTTTTCGTTACGGGCGAAATATCGAATTTCACCAACCATTACAGGACGGGACACTTGTATTTCAGCCTGAAGGATGAAAACGCGGCGGTAAAGGCGGTTATGTTCCGCTCTGCCGCTTCAAGACTTAAATTTCTTCCCGAAAACGGGATGAAGGTTATTGTCAGGGGCAGCGTAGGAGTATACGAGCGTGACGGCGTGTATCAGATTTATGTTGAGGATATGCAGCCCGACGGTGCCGGAGCGTTGAATCTTGCGTTTGAGCAGCTTAAAAGGAAGCTTGAAAAGAAGGGGTATTTTGACGCGGAAAGCAAGAAGCCTCTGCCGCAGTACCCGGAAAAAATCGCGGTGGTAACTTCACCGACAGGGGCGGCGGTCAGGGATATTTTCAATGTCCTTTCCAGAAGATTTCCGTATGCCGGAGTGGTGCTTGTTCCCGTTCAGGTTCAGGGGGACAGTGCAGCAGGACAGATTGCCCGGGCAATAAGGGAAATAAACAAAGCACACTGTGCCGATGTGATTATCGCGGGCAGGGGCGGCGGCAGTATTGAGGATTTGTGGGCTTTCAACGATGAGGATGTGGCAAATGCCATATTTGAATCCGATATTCCCGTTATATCCGCTGTCGGACACGAAACGGATTTCACGATTGCGGATTTTGTTGCCGATATGCGCGCACCAACACCGTCTGCGGCGGCGGAGCTTGCAGTGCCGGACACCAACAGTCTGCTGACTTATATAGACGGCTGTGCCGGAGCTGCACGGGCAAGAATCAGTGAAATAATCGGTGAGTGTGAAACAAGACTGTTAGGTAAACAAAAGCTTTTATCCGCACTGAGTGTTGAAAAATTCGTGTCGGATGCCGAAAAAAGGCTTGAAAGCCTTAAGGTGTCCGCAACGGCGGAGTATGAGAAAATAATCTCCGGATATTCCGAAAGACTTTGCGCTTTATGTGCTGCGGCGGATGCCCTTAACCCCATGAAAATAATTACAAGGGGATATGCGGTTGTGCGCGGCGAAGACGGAGAAATCATTAAAAGCGTTGCAAATGTTAATGCAGGAGATAAAGCCGTCATTACACTCAGGGACGGATTTATGGACTGTACCGTGGAAAGGATAAGAACGGATGGCAAAGAATAATATGACGCTTAAGGAAGCGATGAACGAGCTGGAGCTCACTGTGAACGCTCTGGAGGGTGAGCTTGAAATTGAAAAAGCTATGGAGCTTTATGAAAAAGCGATGAAGCTTTCAATGTACTGCACGAGAAAAATCTCAGACGCAAAGCAGAAAATTACACAGTTTTCCCGTAAGGATGAGGATGATGAATAAAAACTATACCATTAAAGAATATACCGCTGTCATGGATGAACGGCTGAAAAAAGCTTTCCCGGGAGAAAAGGATATTGTGACAGAGGCTATGTCGTACAGCCTTGAAGCCGGCGGCAAGCGTATAAGACCCGTGCTGACGCTGGAGTTTTGCCGGCTGTGCGGCGGTGATATTACGGAGGCTCTGCCTCTTGCCGAGGCGGTGGAAATGGTTCACACCTATTCTCTCATACATGACGACCTGCCTTGTATGGACGACGATGATATGAGGCGCGGCAGACCCTCATGCCATAAGCAGTTCGGTGAGGCATACGCCCTTCTTGCAGGCGACGGATTGCTTACCTATGCGTTTTATAATATAGCAGACAGCGAATTTGCGAAAAAAAATCCGTCGGCGGCGGTCAAAGCAGTGAAAATCCTTTCCGAATGTGCGGGTAAGGACGGCATGATAGGCGGTCAGACAATTGACCTGTTAAGTGAAAACAAAAGTATCAGCGAAGAAGAGCTGCGGCACATGGACGCGCTTAAAACAGGTATGCTCATAAAAGCGGCTGCCCTTTTGGGCTGTGTCGCGGCAGGGGCGGACGAAGATAAAATGAAAGCGGCAGAGGAGTTCTGCGACAATCTCGGACTTGCGTTTCAGGTGGTTGACGACATATTGGATGTTGAGGGCGACGAAAGCCTTTTCGGCAAGCCCGTAGGCAGTGATGCCCAAAGCGGAAAAAGCACATATGTCACCTTAATGGGACTTGAAAAGGCAAAGCAGCTTGCCGCCGCGCTGACCTCAAATGCCGTGAACGCGCTTATTCCCTTTGGTGAGCAAGCGGCATTTTTAAAGGAGCTTGCTTTAAGCCTTCTTACAAGAAAGAACTGACAGTAATGAATTATTTAAGTAAAGTACATTCTCCCTACGATATAAAAAAGCTTGACAATTCGCAGCTTTGTGCTCTTGCACAAGAGATAAGACAGGTGCTTATAAGCACGGTTTCCGAAAACGGGGGACATCTTGCTTCCAATCTCGGCGCGGTGGAGCTTACAATTGCTATTCATAAGGTGTTTGACTCTCCGAAAGACAGAATTGTTTTTGATGTGGGACATCAATGCTATACGCATAAGCTGCTTACAGGCAGATATGAAAGCTTTTCCACACTGCGAAAGGAAAACGGACTTTCCGGTTTTCCCAACCCGCAGGAGAGTGAGCACGATACTTTTCTTAACGGACACAGCAGTACATCCGTTTCCACCTCTCTCGGTCTTGCCGCGGCAGACAGAATAGACGGAAAAAGGTGTTACAGTGTTGCCGTAATCGGTGACGGCTCTTTTACGGGCGGCATGGTTTACGAAGCGCTTAATAACGGCGGAAAAACAAAAAACCGTCAGATAATTATTCTTAATGACAACAATATGTCCATTTCGGATAATGTGGGCGTGTTTTCAAAGCAGCTTGCCGTTCTGCGCTCAAAGCCGGGATACTTTCACCTGAAAGCAACAGCGGAAAAAGCGATTAACCGTATTCCGGCGGTCGGCGAGAATATTTCTGCGGCACTGTTCAAGCTGAAAACAGATGTTAAAAATAAAATATATGATAAAAGTAATTTCTTTGAGCAGCTCGGTTACAGATATATGGGACCCATTGACGGGCATAACATCGCTCAGCTTTGTGACGCGCTTGAGGGTGCAAAGGGGATAAACGGTCCCGTTTTGCTTCATGTTCTGACCGTGAAGGGAAAAGGATATGCTCCGGCGGAAAAGTCACCGAGTAAATTCCACGGTATTTCCGCTTTCGATATAGATTCGGGCTCAACCGCAAGCCATGCAAAGACCTATTCGGATATTTTCGGAGAGCTTATGTGCTCGGCGGCTGAACGCAACAACCGGGTGTGTGCCGTTACCGCCGCCATGTCTCTCGGAACGGGACTAAATAAATTCAGTGAAAAATATCCCGACAGATTTTTTGATGTGGGTATCGCCGAACAGCACGCGGCGGCGTTTTGCGGAGGACTTGCAAAAAAAGGCAAAATACCCGTTTTTGCCGTGTATTCAACCTTCTTTCAGCGTTGCTACGACCAGATTTTGCACGATATAGCATTACAGGGTCTTCATGCGGTTTTTGCGGTTGACAGAGCAGGCTTTGTCGGTGAAGACGGAGAAACGCATCAGGGTATATTCGATGTGGCTTTTCTTAACGGTATACCCGGTGTTAAGGTTTATTCGCCCTGTTCGTTTGAGCAGATGAAATATGATTTTGAAAAGGCACTGTTCACCGATGACACAGCGGTGGTTTTGCGTTATCCGAGGGGCGGCGAAAACAAGGCGGAGTATTGCCGCGGCACCGACAGTGATGTTTATTTCTGCGGCAGTGAAAACGCCGATACATATATTGTCAGCTACGGCAGGGTGTGCTCTGCCGCACAGCAGGCAGTGCATGAGCTTGAAAGCAGCGGCGAAAGCATCGGACTTATAGGTCTTAACCTTATTAAGCCGATACCCGTTCAGGCAATTGATACGGCGTTCGGCGCAAAAAGAATACTGTTTTTTGAGGAAGGCGTGCAAAGCTGTTCAACAGGCAGTCTGTTTGCGCTGGAGCTTTTAAAAAGAGGGTACAAGGGCGAATTTTCACTTACAGCCGTTCCTGATACATTTGTAACGCACGCCGGAGTTTCATCGCTGCTGAAAAAATACGGACTTGATAAAGAAAGCATAATAAAAAAGGTGAAAAGAATTGAGTGATAAGGTCAGACTGGATATAGCGGTCACGGTAAGAGGTATATGTCCTTCACGCGAAAAGGCAAAGGCGCTGATTATGGCGGGACAGATTTATCTCAACGGTCAGAAGGCAACCAAAGCCGGTACTCCCGTGGACGAAAAGGATGAAATTGAACTGCGTGGAAAAACGCTGAAATATGTCAGCCGCGGCGGCTTGAAGCTTGAAAAGGCACTTGCGGTTTTCCCGATAAGGCTTGAAGAATGCGTGTGCATGGATATAGGCGCGTCAACGGGCGGCTTTACTGACTGTATGCTTCAGTCCGGCGCAAGAAAAGTTTATTCCGTTGATGTCGGTTACGGTCAGCTTGCGTGGTCTCTTCGCACGGATGAACGGGTTGTCAATCTTGAACGCACGAATTTCAGATATGTAACGCATGAGCAGGTACCCGAGGAAATTGATTTTGCAAGCGTTGATGTTTCTTTTATTTCGCTTAAGCTTATTTTCCCGCCGATGCTTGCGCTACTCAGGCAGGGCGCGTATGCGGTATGCCTTATCAAGCCGCAGTTTGAGGCTGGGCGTGAAAATGTAGGCAAAAAGGGCGTTGTAAGGGAAAAATCGGTTCATATTGATGTCGTA
>JAKSQS010000129.1 GCA_024404055.1 Clostridia bacterium
CCCCGATACCTAAAACAGTCTGTGAAATGAATTTCATCTTCAAATCAAAGCACATCATATTAACCTCTTCGTGTGCCATACCTGCGTAAAGACTTTTCAGATACTCAATAATTTCATTTCTGTCTGCAAAGGTTTTCTTCTCTTTAAAGCAATTTTCGGCATATCTTCTGTAAAGAGGAAGCACCATTTTGATAAGACAGGCGGAATTTTCGGAGATTCCGTCTACTTTCAGTAAATCCTCATACGAGGCTTCAAAAACACGCTGAAGTGAACCGAAACGGTTGATAAGCGCATGGGCAAGCTCATTTGTGTCCCTTCTCGGTATGCTGTAAAACAGAAGCATTTCAAGCACATTATGGTCGGCAAAGCCCCTGAAATCTCCGCTTTCAAGAAACCTTTGTCTTTGCCGTGCGCGGTGTCCGGCGTGAACCTGTACCGAATCGGCATTTTTTGAGGCATTATCCATAAGTGTTCCTCCATACAAACATTTATTCTTACATTATAAACTAAAAAAAATGTTTTGAAAAGAGGAAAAGTGTGATATAATATAAAAAATTTTAAAAAAGGTGAAATAAATTGAAAAGCTTTACAATAAATAAAAATGATTCCGGACAGAGAATGGATAAATATCTGACAAAAAGCTTTCCGAATCTTCCTAAATCGCTTATGTATAAGTATATCCGTCTCAAACGCATTAAGCTGAACGGCAAAAGAACGGAAATATCAACCCGGCTTAACGAGGGCGATTTAGTTGAGCTTTATATCAATGATGAATTTCTCGTTAAGGGTGAAGCTCATTATGATTTTATGTCCGCCTCAAAAAGCATAGATGTTGTTTATGAGGATGATAATATTATGCTGCTGAACAAAAAAGCAGGACTGCTCTGCCATCCCGATGACAGCGAATATATTGATACGCTTATCGGGCGGATAAAGAGGTATCTTTATGAAAAAGGTGAATACGACCCGGATGCCGAGGAGTCATTTACGCCGGCACTCGCAAACCGTATAGACCGCAACACCGCAGGAATTGTTATTGCAGCAAAAAACGCGCAGGCATTAAGGGAGCTTAATCTCATAATCAAAGAGCGTATGCTTGATAAATATTACCTTTGCGTTGCGCACGGTAAAATGCCGAAAAAGCATGAGCTTCTTGAAGGCTATCTGTTCAAGGATGAGAAAAAGAACATGGTTACCGTATCCGGAAAATTTAAAGAAGGCTCAAAGCAAATCAGAACCGAATACACTGTGCTTGATTATGACGGAAAGCTTTCGCTTCTTGAAATAAAGCTGCTTACGGGACGGACGCATCAGATAAGGGCGCATCTTGCCTGTATCGGTCATCCGCTTTTGGGTGACGGCAAGTACGGCAGCAACGAGCTGAACAAAGAAACAGGATATAAAAAGCAGTGTCTTTGTTCTTATAAGCTTCATTTCGGACCGTTTTCCGACGAAATACATATGTTGTCATATCTTGACGGAAAACAGTTCAGTCTCAATGATATATGGTTTAAAACAGAATTTCAAAACAGAAATTTATAAAAAGTTTTTCGGAGTAAAACAGAGAATTACAGAGTATTTAAGAGGAAAACAAAGCATTTCACTTTTCCCCCCCGAAAAATATGCGGTTTTCGCAGTTTTTTTGTAAAAAAATGTTGACATTTCGCAGATTATGCACTATATTTTATTTAATTTAAAATTCCAAAACGAGAGGGGCTGCATAATGAAAGAAAATGTCATAATTGATTTAAAGAACATCACCAAAAGCTTCGACGGAGATTTAATCCTCGATAACATCAATCTTTATATCCGCGATAAGGAGTTTATCACCTTACTGGGTCCTTCGGGATGCGGCAAGACAACCACGCTCCGTATTATCGCGGGTTTTCTTGAACCTGACGGCGGCGATGTGGTTTTCGCCGGAAAGGTTATCAACAAGGTACCCGCACATAAACGCCAGGTCAATACAATTTTTCAGCGATACGCACTGTTTCCGCACCTTGATGTTTATGAAAACATCGCGTTCGGTCTGCGTGTAATGAAAAAAAACGAAAAGCAGATAAAGCAGAAGGTTGAGGAAATGCTTGCCCTCGTCAACCTCAGGGGCTTTGAAAGAAGAAATATAGAATCTCTTTCAGGCGGACAACAGCAGAGAGTTGCCATAGCGCGCGCACTTGCCGTTGACCCGAAGGTTCTGCTTCTTGACGAACCGCTCGGTGCACTCGACTTAAAATTGCGTAAGGATATGCAGGTTGAGCTGAAAAGCATACAGAAGAGGATGGGCATAACCTTTATATATGTTACACACGACCAGGAAGAGGCACTTTCCATGTCCGATACCATTGTTGTTATGGACGGCGGAAAAATCCAGCAGATAGGTACGCCCACAGATGTTTATAATGAGCCGAAAAACGCTTTCGTTGCCGACTTTATCGGTGAAAGCAATATTGTTGACGGCATTATGAAAAAAGACCGTGTAGTGGAATTTTCGGGTCATGTTTTTGATTGCCTTGACGGCGGCTTCAACGAAAACGAGGCGGTGGATGTTGTTGTCCGTCCCGAGGATGTGGAGGTTGTCGCGGTTGGAAACGGTATGCTCACCGGCACTGTTACATCCGTCACATTTAAGGGCGTTCATTATGAAATTATCGTTGACATAGGCGGATTTTTATGGATGATTCAGTCTACCGATGTGCAGAATGTCGGTGACAGAATAGGTCTTAAAATTGACCCTGATGCAATACATATTATGAAAAAATCCGAGTATTCGGGTATGTTTGGAGATTTCTCCAGCTATTCCGAGGAATTTGATGAGCTATCCGATGTTAACGCCGGAATTGATACGGAGGGAGAGGAAAATGAGTAAGTCTTCATCTGTATCAATCGGCAATCAGAAAACCAATCTTGTCCCGTTTTCGGCATGGATGGTAGTGTTTGTTCTTGTTCCCATTGCGCTGGTTGTATGGTTTGCGTTTACGGGTGTTGACGGTTTTACATTTTCAAACCTTAAATGGATTTATGTATATAAAAGTACATTGTGGCTTTCCGTCAAGCTTGCGTTTATTGCAACCGTTATTTCCCTTGTTCTTGCTTATCCGATCGCGTACAGTATGTCAAGGGCATCAGAAAAGGTACAGCGTAACGCAACACTGTTTATCATGCTTCCCATGTGGATGAATTTTCTTGTGAGAACCTATGCGTGGATGACGATTCTTGAAGATACGGGACTTATAAATTCCGTTTTAAAGGCAATATTCGGTGCGGATTTTCAGTCACTCTCACTTATAAATAACCATGGCTCAGTTGTACTCGGTATGGTATATAATTATCTGCCGTATATGATTCTGCCGATTTATACAGCTCTTACAAAAATTGACGGTTCTCTGCTTGAAGCGGCAAGAGATTTGGGCGCGAGAGGTCATCAGGTGCTTGCAAGAGTAATACTTCCCATGAGCGTGCCCGGAATAATTTCAGGCATTACCATGGTGTTTATCCCTTCAATCAGCACATTCATCATTTCAAAAATACTCGGCGGCGGCAAGGACTATCTTGTCGGTGACCTTATTGAGGATTATTTCCTCGGAAATTCCGGCGTGGTAAATTACAATATCGGCGCAGCTCTTTCTCTTGTTATTATGATTCTTATTCTTATTGCAACCTTCCTCATGAATCATTTTGACAAGGATGCCAAGACGAACGGAGGCGGAGTAATATGAAAACACTTCTTAAAATATATAATTTTCTGATAGTTGCGTTTCTTTATCTGCCTATATTCGTAATCCTCATTTTTTCGTTTAACTCCGGCACGAGCCGCGCAAAATTTGAGGGCTTTTCATTGCAGTGGTATCAGGAGCTTTTTGCTGATGAGCTGATACTCCGTTCACTTTACTATTCGGTTATTATCGCCGTGCTTTCAGCTGTTATCGCAACTGTTATAGGCACGATGGCGGCTGTGGGCATAAATTCACTGCGCGGATGGAAAAAATCTGCTTTCTTGAGCGTTAATAACATCCCGGTTGTTAATCCCGAAATTGTTACCGCTATTTCCATGATGATACTTTTTGTATTTGTTCTTTCCTATTTCAACGGAATGGAAATGGGGTTCGGTACTCTGCTGATAGCACATATCACCTTCAATATTCCGTATGTCGTGCTTTCGGTTCTGCCGAAGCTTCGCGGTATGGATCAGAACATATACCACGCAGCACTTGATTTGGGCTGTCCGCCGGCAAAGGCTTTTTTGAAGGTCGTTATTCCGCAGATAATGCCCGGTATCATTTCGGGGCTCATCATGGCGTTCACGCTTTCGCTCGATGACTTTGTTATCAGTTATTTTAACTCCGGCGCAAGCTTTCAGACGCTTCCGATTACGATATATTCAATGACCAAAAAGCCGTATTCGCTCAAGCTGAACGCGCTTTCTACTCTTCTTTTTGCTGTCGTACTTGTTCTTATGCTTGCAGTAAATATAAAAAAGCCGAAAAACAAAAAAGCCAAATCATAAAGGAGGACTATAAAAATGAAGAAAAATTTTTACAGAATTGCTATATCCTCCTTGCTTGTTCTTTTAATCGTTGCCGGCTTAACTGCCTGCGGAGAGAGGGGAGAGCAGACGGAAGAAAAAGCGAAAAGCGAAAAGGTAACGCTGAATGTATATAACTGGGGCGAATATATCGACCAGTCTGTTCTTGATGATTTTGAAGAAGAAACCGGCATAAAGGTCAATTACACTACCTATGCAAGCAATGAGGAAATGTATTCAAAAATCGTCAGCGGTGCCGCGTCATATGATGTGATTATCCCGTCTGAATATATGATTTCCAAAATGATAAATGAGGATTTGCTTGCCGAGCTTGATTTTTCAAATATTCCGAACTATTCCATGATAGGCGACGATTATAAAAGGCTTGATTATGACCCGGAAGAAAAATATTCCGTTCCGTATACATGGGGTACTGTTGTAATTGTGTATAACACGCAGTATGTTGACGAGGAAGATGTTGAGGATGAAAGCGTAAACCTTTTATGGAACGAAAAATTCAAGGGCAAAATTCTGATGTTCGACAATCCGAGAGATGCTTTCGCACTTGCCCATTCAAAGCTCGGTCAGTCGCTCAATACTCTTGACAGAGGTCAATGGGACGCGGCAGCCGAAGAGCTGATGAAGCAGAAAAAATTTGTTCAGGCATATGTTATGGATCAGGTTTTCGACAAAATGATAAGCGAAGAGGCGTATATCGCGCCTTATTACGCAGGTGACGCGCTTACCATGATGGATGAAAACGAAAATCTTGCCGCATATGTTCCCAAGGAGGGCGCAAACAAATTTTTTGACGCCATGTGTGTGCTTAAATCCAGCAGACACAAAAAGGAAGCTGAACAGTTTATTAACTTCATGTGCGACACGGAAATTGCCGTAAGAAACGCGGAGGAGGTTTGTTATGCCATTCCGCAGATCGAAGCCTTCAAGGAGCTTGACGAGGAAACGCAGGAGGATACAATGATTTATCCCCCCGATGATGTTTTATCGCGCTGTGAGGTATTTATAGACCTTCCGCAGGAGGTTCTTGAATGGCAGAGTGAGCTGTGGATAAAGCTTAAAACCTGTTACTGATATGAAAGAAGTCAAACCTGTTTATTACAATAAATTCCGCTGCAAGGCAGACAGATGTATTCATAGCTGCTGCATAGGCTGGGAAATAGATATAGACGAAGAAACCCTGGACAGATATAACTCTGTTCAGGGTGAATTTGCTGAAAGGCTTCATTCTGGTATTAACCGTGATGAAAGCTGTTTTATTCTTGACGGGAATGAAAGATGCCCGTTCCTTAATGAAAAAGGGTTATGCGATATAATTATAAATCTCGGCGAAAGCAGTCTTTGCCGAATTTGCGCGGAGCATCCGAGATTCAGAAATTTCTTTTCACAGCGAACAGAGGTCGGGCTGGGACTGTGCTGTGAAGAAGCAGCGAAAATCATTCTGACGGACGAGGAGCCTTTTTCATTTACGCAGGAGCCGCAGGAAGGGGACGAAAGTGAAAAAGAGTTCTTTTTAAAAAGAAAAGCTCTTTTCGACCTTGCAGAAGACAGAAGCTGCACTCTTGAACAGAGAATGGAAAAAATACTGTTATTTGCCGGTGCAGAAATACCGGTTCTTACGGACGGTTACATATTTAAAACGCTTTCTTCTCTTGAAATCCTTGACAAAAAGTGGAAGGAAGTAATTTCAATGCCGAAATACGGCGCCTGCACCGTTGAAAACAGCGAAAAAGTATTTGAAAGACTTCTCGTATATTTTATTTTCCGTCATACCGCCGATTCCTTATATGACGGAATGTTTGCCGAAAGAACAGGCTTTTGCGTTATGTGCGTAAAGCTTTTGCAAAGACTTTGTGCCGGATGCGCCGATATATCCGAAATAACAGAAACAGCAAGAATGTTTTCCTCGGAAATCGAATATTCCTATGATAATACACAGACACTTATCGGAGAATGCTCATGTAAATAAAATGAAACTCGGTTTATTCGGATGTACTGCCGAAGCCGCCGTTTCTTTTAACATCGCATTCATCGTCATCCGTTATGCCGAAGGGGAGGAATATTCCCTGTGCAAAACCGTCTCCTGCTTTTAGCTGGACGGTTTTATGCGCTTTTGTTGCATTGACTATTTTGATAAATATATGTCCCTCGTTGTCTGAATAATAATAATCACTGTCAATAACTCCGACGGTATTTGAAAGCTGAACACGGTATTTAAAGCCGAGTCCGCTGCGCGGATAAAGCGTAAGCACCCAGCCTTCTTTTATTTTTGCTCTTACCCTTTCTTCTACTGCATTAACTTTTTAATT
>JAKSQS010000013.1 GCA_024404055.1 Clostridia bacterium
AAGCAAAGCGTGTGCATATCACCGTCAAGCTCGTGTGAAACATCTCTTGCGCCCATATAGCCTTCAAGCTCACAGTTTGTATATGTAAGTCTGCCGTCCTTCATATCGTTAAGAGCTTCTTCAACGGAAAGCTTTGTGCGCTCGATGATGGTGTTGAGATAATCCTGATTAACGCCGTTCTTGGTTCTGCAAAAGCCGTTGATTGAAAGGAAATTCTGCGCAACGGTTGTAAGAGGAGCACCCCATACGCCCTGTGAGTCAATTGCCATATGTGAATGTATGGAGCTGATGTCTATGGAAACAATGTCGTTTTCCATAGCAAGCTGTGACATTGCTGCTCTTATTTTCTTTACATCCGTGTTTGAAATGCCGATGCAGTCCACAGAGCAGATGACCGCCTTGCCTCTGCCGGTATTATCATCAAGAACGATGGTTCTGACCTTCATGGTTTCATCGTTTCCGTCATCATCCTTATAAACCTTGGTGGAATAGCCCCAGGGAGCATAGCTGCCTCTGGCATATTTGAATTTTACGCCGAAATCATCGGGAAGAATGGACTGCGAGCCATAACCCACGCTCCATGTATAGCTGTCGGAGTCGCAGGGAATGAAGGTGTCGTTTCCCTCATAAAAGTTTTCCGTGTCAAATTCTTCTTTATATTCATTGATAAAATCAAGGTTCGGCAGAAGTCTTGCGATTGTGCCTAAAAGAACATCGTTAACAAGGGTGTTGAGAATCCACGAAATAATTGTTCCCTCGGTTTCCTTTTTAGGATTGAGAACATCCTCATTGTCTGCCGCATATGCGGGAATGACCATGGAAAACGCCATAAGAACACAAAGAATAATCGCGATAAGCTTTGATGCCTTTTTCATGTTTATTACCTCTTATTTATATAAAAGTGATTTAAATTCGTAAATGTTATCAATGCCCATAGGTCTCTTGTCCTCTTCGATTTCTCTTATCAGCTTGACAACAAGGTCGTTTACGGGTGTTTCAATGCCGTATTCCTTTGCTTTTTCGCTTATGTATCCGTTGAAAATATCAATTTCGGTTTTTTCGCCTCTTTCAAGCGCCTGAAGAAGAGAGGGCTTAACATCGGAATATTTCAGCTTGCCTATGCCCCAGAATGCGCCTCGCATAATTGCCTTCCATGCCGCTGCCTTGCTGACAAGAAGAAGATTATAGTCAAGTATTCCGTTATAGGGCGGAACCTTGAGACCCATAGCCTTTGAAAGATGCGTTGCTTCAAGTGCGATGGCAAGGAAAAGGTCTCTCGCTGTTCTGTCTGCAAGCAGAGTGCCGAGGGTCTGACCTGCCATGCCGCAGCATGAGTTTATGCAGGAATTGATGATAAGCTTTGAAAACAGACGGGCAACAATATCATCCTCAATTTTGGTGGGGAGTACGCTTGAAAGCATTTTTTGCAGATATTCAAGCTTTTCGTTGCGGCTGCCGTCCGCCATGCCGATATAAAATTCGCCGCCGCTTGTTACATTAACCTCGGTAAGGCTCTTTGCGGTGGCACCGAAGCCTATCATACAGCCGACTGTTCTGTTTTTGCCGACTACCGCCGCCAGACGGTCAACAACGATACCGTTCTGCATACACATAACGATAGAGTCATCCTTCAGATGCGGAAGCATAAGCTCGGCAAGCTTCGGCATGGAGAAAACCTTTGTTGAAATTATGCATATGTCGTATTTCTCGGTTACTTTATCAATGCCTGCAATTGCGGGGATTTTAACAAGGTGCTCTCCGAGTGCGCCGGTGAGCTTATAGCCCACATTGCTGATTTGGTCAGCAGTCTGCTGGTCAATGGTTACAACGGTAATGTCATAGCCTGCTTTTTTGATGAGTGTTGCAGTGGTTCCGCCAATTGAGCCGGGTCCGATAAGAATTGTTTTCATAGCTGTTGTCCTTGCGGATGTTCCGCTTCCTTTCTTTTAATTACTTTACAGGAAAAAGATTTATATTCTGCAACCCGCAGGTATATTTGCCTTCTTCAACGCCGTGTATGATTTCACATACCTTGTCATTATACGGAGTGGGTACGCCGTATTTTTTGCCGAAGGCGCATACGGAGCCGTTGATGCAGTCAACCTCCGTCTTTTTGCCTTTTTCAAGGTCCTGGAGCATACTTGCTTTCAGTGCGGCGTGCTTTTTAATTGCAATGGGAACAATGAAAAAGCCGATTTTTTTCTTTAATGCGGTCTTATAATCGAAAAGCTTGGTTATATCCTTGCCCTGTGCCGGGGCTATGGTTATGCCCGCTGCCTTTGCAACATCAATACATTCTTTAATAATCATCTGCACGCAGCGGCGTGAGGATTTATCCTGTGCCGCCTCTCCGAAGGTTTTGCCGGTAACTGCCGACATACCGCTGAAGGCGGCATTGATAAGCAGCTTTGACCAGCGAACACCCATAAAGTTGTCTTCAAGCTCCACAGGACACATAAGCTCAAGCAAAGCCTTTATTTCATCAAGCTTTGCATCCTTTTTGCCGTTCATTCTGCCCATGCCGAAGTTCATGGAATCAGGCTCACTTGTAAGCTCGGCTACGCCGGGCTCAAGCAGTGTGGCACCCCACGATACGGTACAGCCGACTGTTCTGTCTTCACCGACAACCTCCGACACGGAAAGCTCCGGCAGACCGTTTTGCAGTGTGCAGACAACACAGTCATCCGTCATATGCTCCTTAAGACCCTCAAGCACCTCAACATTATAAAGCTGCTTTGTCAGAAGGATAATAAGGTCGTATTTTCCGTCCATTTCATCGGGCGTAAGGGCGTTGACGGGAACCGTCATATTGACCTTACCGACGATTTTAGCGCCGTTTTTTTTCATCGCTTCCACGTGCGCCTTGTTTCGGTTTATAAGGTCAATCTGTCCGCCGTTTTTTGTAATATATGCGCCGAGCACCGTACCCAGTGAGCCGGCGCCGTAAATACAGGCTCTCATACTTTTATCTCCTTGCAATAAATTCATACTATTATATCATATAATAATTGCTTTGTCGATAGTTATTTTCGCGAAAAAACAAATTCGGCAATCCGGGCACCGTCTGCATAGCCTTTTTTGTAAAGCCGGTCAAGCTTTTTGGCATCCTTTGTCAGCGTTTCAAGTCCGCAGCAGTCATCCGGCGCGATTATCAGGCATTTGCCCTGCGCTTCAAGTGCTTTTGCTTTTTCAACGGATTTTGCATAAAGCTCTTTCCTTTCACATAGTCCCCTTGACACATTCGGATAGCGCAGACGCAGCAGCCTTGCGGCTTTCAGGTCAAGCCCGGTGTCGAGTACATAGTCACGGGGTCTTGTAAGAATAACAACAAGCCTGTCACAGCCGTTTTGCAGCGCAAAGTCCACGGGAACCGGGTCTGCAATTCCGCCGTCGTGGAACACGCCGCCGCAAACCCTTGCCGGGCGGCAAACCGCCGGAATGGTGCATGAGGCAACAAGTATTCCGTAATCGTTTTCACGCATATCGTTTTTTGTGAAATAACGGGCTCTCCCCGTTTTCGAGTCTGTGGCAACAACGGTATATTCGCTTTTATTTTCGGTTATTCCCCTGTAATTCAGCGGATTTTCCCCGTCGCTGTTTGAAAGCGTGCGGTAAACATAGTTCAGATTAATAAAAGAGCCGCATTTGAAAAGGCAGTTGAGCCCCATATATTCCTTTCGCATGGAATATTCGGTGTAAAACAGGTAATTTCTGCCCTTCTGTCCGCCTAAAAACGAGGCAATGTTGGCACTGCCGGCGGAAACACCGATGCACATATCAAAGCTTAGCGTGACACGAATAATCCGAACCCGTTTTATTTTGCGCAGAAGCACCCATCTGCTGCGTTATACTCCCTTGCCATACGAAAGTATGCCGCGGTCGTATGCCTTGCATATGAATACTTCTGCACAAAATAAAATCTTCGACCTTAAATCGAGTAATTTTGTTCGAGTACAAGGAAGAGGAAGCAGAAAGGCTTGTCGCCTTTCAATGACGATGACACAGTAACCGGGCAAAAGTGCCGATTTAAGGCGTGGTTCGGATTATCCGTGTCACGCTACGCCGTCGTCAAGGCAGCGGTCTAAAACACCGGCTCCGTATATTCCGCGCAGACCGCCGCCTGCATCAATAACGCCTGTCATGCAGCACCTCCTGACCGGAAATCAATTCCCTGATAATATACATTTATTTTTCCTGAAAATCAATGAGATATATTGAATTATATATGATATAAAATTATAATGAAGAAAAGGATGTGATTTTGTGAAAAAGAAAATCATTTTTCTCGGCAGCTCCGTTACCTTCGGTGCAGCCTCAAACGGCATATCGTTTGTTGAATTGCTTGCTCAAAAAGACGGAATTATTCCGATAAAGGAAGCGGTATCGGGAACAACACTTGTCGATAACGGTAAAAGCTCTTATATTTCACGGATGAAAACGATTGATAAAAGCATTGATGCGGACGCATTTGTCTGTCAGCTTTCAACAAACGACGCGACACTGAAAATGCCCGTCGGTGAGGTTTCACCGTCTTTTGAAATAGAAGACTTTGATACCTCCACCGTGGCAGGCGCGATAGAATATATTATAGCTTACGCAAAGCAAACATGGGGCTGTCCCGTTATTTTTTATACGGGCACACGGTATGACAGCGAACAGTACGCCGCGCTTGTGAAGCTTCTTTTGAATATAAAAGAAAAATGGAATATCGGCGTTATTGACCTGTGGAACAACGAAATGAACAACATCTCTCCGTCTCTTTATAAAAAGTATATGGCAGACGGAATACATCCCACCCGTGCAGGCTATGAGCAATGGTGGCTGCCGGAGTTTGAAAAATATCTTTGCGAGCTGTTCGGTTTATAATAAAATATCAACATGGTTTCCGAGCAGAAATGTTTTATGGGTTATTCTGTTTATTCCGTTTTCGCCTATTGAAATGACGGAGCCGCCGTCAAAGCCGGGCTGACAGCCGGATGCCTTGCCGAGCTTCATAAGATATGTCAGCCTTATGCCCTCATATTCAATTGAAAAATCGTTCATGTGGTCATGGGCACAGAAGATATGCTTTGCCGTGCCGGTGCTTTTTACAATATCGAAAAATCCGCGCTGAACGGGCTTTTCACAGCTTATTTCACAGCATATGGTTTCATGCAGTGCGCCGTATGCGTTAAAGCCGCTGTTCCACTTTCCCGTCTGCTTATTATACGCCGCATCATAAGCATACTGATATTCGGGCAGCGGAATATGCATGAAAATTGAAATTTCAGCGCCGCAGTCCGTAAGCGCATTTATGCCGTCTGCTGCCCACCTGAACCAGTGCTGCTGTTTTTCGTTCGGCTGACTGTGGTGGGAGTCCATCATAAATATGCTTTCAACGGTTTTTCCGTTTTCGGATATATTGATAATGTAATTGCCCACGCCCATTTCCGGATCGTTTTTCTGCATGAGGCAGTGGGGCGAGCTCATCATAACATCGGCAAGGTAATTCAGGTCGCAGTTTGCCTCGTCATCGTGGTTGCCGAACACAGGTGCCCACGGTATGCCGAAGCTTTCCATTAAATCGGTTATTTTCTGTATTGAATAGTATGAAGAGTCACCGCAGACAAAGTCACCGGGCAGAATTATCAGGTCGGGCTTTACGGATGCGACAAGTTTTTTTATGGCAAGAGTGCTGAACATGGAAAGGGGCGCCCTGTATCCGTAATCGGAAAAATGAATATCGTCAAGGGTGAGGATTTTAAAATCCTTTCCCTTTTCTTTTTTCAGCGTAACCGTTTCTTCAAAGGTAAATTCCTTTTCCCCGTCCCATATATAATCACTTGCTTTGCCGGTGTGATATTCTTTAATTACTGCATTTTTATTAAACATCATATCAAAAACCTCTTTTTGTGTATTTTACCAAAAACATATACGCATTTCAAGATAAAAAACAAAACAGCGGCTCAATTGCTTTAAAGAGAACCGCTGTTTAAGAATATTAAAATGTTATGCCTTTGCAGGTGCCGGGTCGCTCATAGCCATGAAGTCAAGCTTTTCCATTTTTGTTCTGGGAAGCAAATCGAAAAATTCTATCTTTCTCGGTACGGAGAAATGGTCAAGGTTTTCTTCACAGTATGCGGTGATGTCTTTTTTGATTTCATCCTCTGTCATATCCGTTTCATTCAGCGACAGGCAAAGCTTTATAACGGACTTTCCGTCCAGATAGCCCTGTACGGCGCAGACCTCTTTTACATATTCTTTTTCCATGATTTTCTGTTCCATGGTATAGGGATAAACATTATAGCCGGATATAATGATAATTCTTTTCTTTCTTCCCGTGAAGAAAACGAAGCCTTCATCATCCATCATACCCATGTCGCCGCTGTGAATCCACGGCTTTCCGTTTTCATCATATGTAATGCCGCTTTCGGTAACAACGCCGTCCGGCAGATAGCCGTTCATCATCGTGTCGCCGCTCAGACAAAGCTCTCCCGTTTCGCCGGCAGGAAGCACTTCACCGTTTGCACCGACGATTTTTACTTCAACGCCTTCAAGGGGAATACCTACGGATTCTTCCTTGTAATAGGCATTGCAGTTTGTGGTGCATATGGCGCACATTTCAGTCAGTCCCCAGCCTCTGAAAAGGGTGGCAGGGCTGCCGTTTTCACGCAGGGTCGCCGTGAAGCGCTGAACAAATTCCTCACTGAGGATGTCGCCGCCGCTGAATATAAGCTTCAGATTTTTAAGTCCGGGGTTGACAAAGTTGTCTGCGGCATACATTTTATAGAACATATTCGGTACGCCGAGAATTTCACTTACATTATAGTTTTTGATATAATTATTTGCCGCAACCGCGTCAAACTTGGGCATGAGAATTGCACCGAAGGCATTGCATATGGCATAATGCATGGCTCCGCCCAGACCGAAGGCATGGAAGCACGGCAGAGCGCAGATGTTGTATGCATCGCCGTAATCATGATTATAGTCATAAAGATACAGCTTATACGCAAGGTTGTTGAGAGCATAGGATGAATGCTGTATGGTTTTTGATTTGCCTGTTGTTCCGCCGCCGTGCAGATAAATGACCGTTTCTTTTCCGAGGTGCTTTACGGTTTCAGCCGCCGGATAGCTTCCTGCCATAATATCTCTGTAAAGATGAATGTTTTCTCCGTCCGGAACATTGGAATTTTTTTCATCATCAAGCCTTACATATTCCTTTTCAACACCGTTGCAGTAATCCGATGTGGAGCAGACTATTGTATGTGTGCCGCGCAGAATATCGGCAAAATTGCCGGACGCTCTGTCAAGCACGAATATTCCCTTTGACTTTGTAAGCTCAAGCATTTCCTTAAGCTGACCGGGAGGAGTAAGGGGGTGTATGAATGAGGCAATAATGCCTAATTTATTAAGTGCGTAAAAAGCAGAGAATGCGTGTGCGCTTGTGGGCAGGAAAATCGAGAAAACATCGCCTTTTTTAAAGCCGTTATATGCAAGGTAGGCGGCAAGCTTTTCTATGTCGTCAAGAAGCTGACTTATCATGGTTTTGCTGTTGAGATTTACAAGGGCACACCAGTCATTATAGTCTTTTTTGATTCTGTCATGCGAAGCGCAAAGATATTCATAGCATGATTCGTCCCCGGGAACGGTAAGATACTGTTCTGCGGGATGCGGATAATTGTATTCGGGCATAAGATTTTTTTCCTTTCATATTTACATTCATTTTCATGCCCAAAAAGTATAAAAAAATTGTTTTGAAAATTCAACAGATAAAAATGAATGACTGAAATAATAAATAATTGACGGGTATATAAAAGCAAAATATACAAAAACAGGAGCGGAGATGCCGTTAAAGCAAATCCGCTCCGTGAGAAATCCGTCAGTTTTTTCAGTTTTCCTGATGATAGTGGCTTAAGAAATCACCGAGATCCTGCATTGCCTTTGCCATTTCCGTGGGCTCGGGCAGCATAACTATTCTGAAATGGTCGGGTGTGTTCCAGTCAAAGCCGGAGCCCGGAACGATGAATATATGCTTTTCATGAAGGAAGTCAAACGCAAACTTCTTATCGTTTGTAATGTTAAACTTCTTTATGTCGAGCTTGGGGAATACATAAAATGCACCGTGGTTTTTCACGCAGGTAAGACCGTCGATTTTTTCTATTTCGCGCATGGTAGCTTCTCTCTGCTCATAAATTCTGCCGCCGGGAACGAGCATTGCCTGTGTGCTTGCGTTGTCCTCAAGCGCGGCGGGAATAACGAGCTGAGTGAGTGTATTGGAGCAAAGGCGCATAGCCGCCATCTGGAAAATACCCTCAACAAAATCGTCTGCCTTGCCCTTGTAGCCGCTTATGCACATCCAGCCGCAGCGGAAGCCGCAGATGATGTGAGACTTTGAAAGACCGTTTGTGGTGATAACCATTCTGTCGGGAGCGAGAGCCGCCGTTGAATAATGCTCAATTCCGTCCATAACAAGTCTGTCATAAATTTCATCGGAGAAGATAACGAGGTCGTTTTCTCTTGCAACCTGAATTATGTCTTCAAGAACCTCTTTGGGATAAACCGCGCCCGTGGGGTTATTGGGGTTGATGATAACGATAGCCTTGGTTTTCGGGGAAACCTTTTTTCTCATATCCTCAATGTCGGGATACCAGTCATTGCTTTCATCACAGGTGTAGAAAACGGGCTTTCCGCCTGCAATGTAGGTGGAGTTTGACCACAGAGAATAGCTCGGAGAGGGCATAAGAACCTCATCGCCCTTGTTGAGAAGAGCAAGAAGGCACATGAGAACAAGCTCACTTACACCGTTGCCGACATAAATATCATCGGGGGTAATATCCTGAATGCCCTTGCTTTTGTGATAATTGCATATGGCTTCTCTTGCGGCGGGCATACCCTTAAGGTCACAGTAAGCAACTGCCTTGTCAACATTGTCAAGCAGCGCTTTTCTGACGCTGTCCGGCATACCGAAGCCGAAGGTTGCGGGGTTGCCCGTGTTAAGTCTTAATACCTTTATGCCTTCTTTACCCATTCTCTGGCTTTCAAGGTAAAGAGGACCTCTTATGTCGGAATGAACGGGAGCAAGATTTTCAGATCTGTTCAGTAACATTTTTTGTTCTCCTTTTGTATTTATATTTCAATCTGCTATTATATATTTTTTTCTCGGGAAATGCAACATAAAATTGAACTGTTTTCGGTTATATTTCATTTTTCTCTTTTGCGTAAATTCTTTTATATTCGTTTCCGTCGTCGTCAAGCATCATCACGCTTTCGATTCCGAGCTCACAGAGCACACCGCACCAGCGTTCCTCCATACCCTCGTCGTACTCAACGGGGAGAAATCCGCCCGAAAGATAGCTTTTTATTGCGCCCTTTCTCCATTCGTCTGTGGTCAGGTGCGTCAGGCGAACTCCGGCGGCATCAAGCTTTTTACAGGTGATAAAGTTAAGATATTTCGCAAGTCCCTTACCTCTGAAATCCGTGCGTATCGCCACCATGTGCATATCGCCGGTGTTGTCGTCCTCATGCACATATGCGGTGACTGTGCCTATATGCTCTCCGTTATAGTCCAAAAAGAAAACATCCTTGTAAGGGTCAAGAAATTCCCTTGAAAGAATGCTGTCGTCAAACGCCTTTTCATCGGCATCGTCACCTATAAGTCCGTTTTTGCAGCATTTGACCCAGTCTGTTTTGTCTGCCTCTGTTTTATAGTTGGAAATGGTGTAGCCGTCCGGCAGCGGCACCTCGTTTATCGGGGTTCCGGGAAGTCTGTACATTTTTAACTGACTCATAAAAAATCTCCTTTTGCATTTACTATCCGAATAGTAACATATTTCTGAAAAAAAATCCACATTTGTGTAAAAATACATCTGATATTTTTACTTCCGCATTGACAAATACAAAGCCCGATGATATAATTAGCATATGCTAACTGAAAGGAGCCGGAGTGATGACATTAAATGAGCTGAAGGTCGGTGAAAGCGGCACGATTAAGACTGTCGGCGGTGACGGAGCGTTAAGGCTGCGCCTGCTTGATATGGGACTTATACCGAAAACGAAGGTGACGGTGCAGCGCGTTGCGCCGATGGGCGACCCTATACAAATTCTTATAAGAGGTTATGAGTTGTCGTTGAGAAGGGAAGAAGCCGGACTTATCGGAATTTTATAAAAAGCGAAAGGAGAAAACGGCTGTTTTTTAAAGTCAGGCGGAGACCTTAAAAAGCAACCGTGATAAATATGATATTTGCACTTGTCGGAAATCAGAACTGCGGAAAAACCACTCTTTTCAATGCGCTTACAGGCTCCAACCGTCATGTGGGAAATTTTCCCGGCGTTACGGTGGACAGCAAGATGGGCGAAATAAAAGGAAAGCCCGGTTACAGTGTTGTTGACCTGCCGGGCATTTATTCCATACGCCCGTATTCGCTCGAGGAAATCGTTACGCGTGACTTTGTGCTCGACGAAAAGCCGGACGGAATTATAAACATCGTTGACGCAACCAATATAGAAAGAAATCTGTATCTGACATTACAGCTTTTGGAGCTGCGTATACCTACGGTGATTGCCCTCAACATGATGGACGAGGTGAGGGGAAACGGCGGCAGTGTTGATATACAGAAATTAAGTGACAGTCTTGGTGTGCCCGTAGTACCCATAAGCGCGATAAAAAAAGAAGGTATCGGAGAGCTGACGGATAACTGCATAAAGGCTGCCGACGGTAAAATTCTTCCGTCGGTGCAGGATTTCTGCCCGGACGGTGCGGTTCACCGCTGCATACATTCCGTATCTCATGTTATTGAAGACCATGCGGAAAAAAGGGCTCTTGCCCGCCGCTTTTGCGCTACAAAGCTGATTGAAGGGGATAACTCCTTTGCCGACCGTCTCGGACTGAGCGAAAACGAGGTTGAGCTTATTGAGCACAGCGTTATAGAAATGGAAAACGAGACGGGGCTCGACAGAAATGCCGCTCTTGCGGATATGCGGTATACATTTATAGAAAGCGTATGTGCGCAAAGTGTTATAAAAAGCCGCGAAAGCCGTGAGCATAAGCGCAGCATGAAGATTGACAAAATACTGACGAACAGGTATCTTGCAATTCCGACCTTCGTGCTTATTATGGTTGCCGTGTTTTATTTTACCTTTGATCTTATCGGTCAGAACCTTTCGGATTTAATGGCAATGGGTATAGACGCGCTGACCGGCGTTGTTGACACGGCACTTGTAAATTACGGCATTAACCCGGTTGTCAGAAGTCTTGTGATAGACGGCGTTTTTGCCGGTGTCGGCAGTGTTTTGAGCTTTTTGCCGATTATCGTTGTGCTGTTCTTTTTCCTGTCCGTTCTTGAAGACACGGGATATATGGCGCGTGTAGCCTTCGTTATGGATAAGCCGCTTCGTAAAATCGGACTTTCGGGCAGAAGCTTTGTGCCGATGCTTATCGGCTTCGGCTGTTCCGTTCCTGCGATTATGGCAACAAGAACGCTTACATCCTCACGCGACCGCAAAATGACCATTCTTCTTACCCCGTATATGAGCTGCTCGGCGAAAATTCCGATTTACTCCGTGTTTGCGGCGGCGTTTTTCCCCGGGCACGGCGGACTTGTCATGGCAGGTATGTATTTCGGCGGAATCATCATCGGCATAATTATGGCACTGATTCTGAGGGCAACCGCATTCAGGGGAAAGCCTGTTCCGTTTGTTATGGAGCTTCCCAACTACCGCCTGCCGGCGGCAAAAAATGTGGCACTGCTGCTGTGGGAAAAGGCAAAGGACTTTATACAAAAGGCGTTTACCGTTATTTTTGTCGCAACACTTATCATATGGTTTTTGCAGACCTTTGACACGAGGCTCAATGTGGTTGAAAGCAGTGAAAACAGTCTGCTTGCGCTGTTAGGCAAATTCATTGCTCCCGTATTTACACTAAACGGCTTTGACGACTGGCGTGTTGTTACCTCGCTGATTTCAGGCTTTTCGGCAAAGGAAGCGGTTATCAGCACCATGGGCGTGCTGTTAGGCGCCGGTAATGCGGAGCTTCACAGCCTGCTTGCGTCTCTTTTTACGCCTGCTTCAGGTGTCAGCTTTCTGCTTTTTACCCTGCTTTATACACCCTGCGTTGCGGCTGTGGGAACAATAAAAAAAGAGCTGAACTCCGGCATAAAGGCGGCGTGCGTTGCAATTATGCAATGCGCTGTCGCGTGGGTTGTTTCCGTCGTGTTCTATCAGCTCGTTTCATTTGCGTTTTGAAAGGTTGAGAAAATATTGGGTGCTGCGGATTATGTAATTCTTTCTTTGATTGCCCTTGCGGTGATTTTTGCCGTGGTTTATATGGCAAAACGAAAAAAACAGGGCAAATGCATCGGCTGCGGCGGTGACTGTGCGCAGTGTGCGTATGCCGTCGGGGACGGCGGTAAAAAGAATAAAGAATAATTATTTGTGTTTACGCTTATGCTTATGCTTTTTATTGATTGTGTCATATTCCTTTATTTATCCTGTCCGCATAATATTCATCCGGCATCGTTTTGACAACAAAGCGGTGCTTTCCTTTATTATCCGGGATAAAATAATTCGCGCCGGCTTCGTCAAGGCTTGCTTTCCCCCTTACCGCTTTGTAGCCGGCTTTTTCCGGGCTTTCAGCCAGCGCGAGCAGTACCGTCATCGGATCCCATGAGCTTCTGCCGTTTTCGTTTCCGCGTGCTTTCATAATAACATAAAGTAAATCGCTTTCATCAAGTCCGCCGCCGGAAATAACGGAATTGCCGACCTCCCAGCCGAGAAAAACAATTTCAGTGTCCCATTCGGCACACACCTTCATGCCGCCGCTTATGCTTCTTGCGTTGTTGCAGAAGTTATGCTCTTTTCCGCCTTCCTCATCCCATTTGCCTGCCATGGCATAAAGCGTGTTCACCTTTTGCTTTACAAGCTCCCTGCCGTGCAGAGGTGAATATTCGTCGGGCGGCGAATCGAGCAGAGCGGCAAGCACCTGCATAAAGCCGATTTCGATTATATCGACCTTTTCAGGGCTTTTGGCAAGCAATCTTCTGTAAAGCAAAACGCCGTTTTCAGCTTCATTATTTGAATGCAGTGTACAGGGATATTCACAAAGCGGTTTTTGAAATTTTCCGTGACCCGTGAAATCCGTACCGTTTAAGTCGATTCCTATGGGAATATCACCCAGTCCCATATCGGTCATATACGCGCTTAAAGACTGTACGGAATATTCCATACAGCCGTTCATGCATATACCCGTCAGGTTTATTTCTTTATTTTTGTGGGCACGGGCAAGCAGCCTTATTGCCACCGCATCGTCACAATCCGTCCACCAGTCCGTACCGAGGATAATATTTTTCATATCAATATTTACCGAGATAGTTTTCAAGCTCCCACTGTGTCACGCGCTTGCGGTAGTCCTCCCATTCGGCTTTTTTTGCCGAAAGGTATTTTTTAAATACGTGCTCTCCGAGTGCCTGCTTCATAAATTCACTCTTTTTGAACTCTCTGCACGCTTCTTCAAGCGACGCGGGGAGACTTTCTATTCCCGCTTCCTTCTTTTCGTCCTTTGACAGCTTGTATATGTTTGAATCCGTGGGCGGGGGCGGCGTCATTCCCTTTTCAATGCCGTCAAGTCCCGCCATAAGGCAGGCCGCCATTTCAAGGTACGGGTTTGCCGACGGGTCGGGATTTCTGATTTCTACTCTTGTTCCCTCGCCCCTTGCGGCAGGTATTCTTATCAGCGGGCTTCTGTTCTGTGCACTCCACGCGATATAAATAGGTGCTTCATAGCCGGGAACAAGTCTTTTATACGAATTGACGAGGGGGTTTGTAACAAGGGTCATTTCCTTTATGTGCGCCATAACTCCGGCGATAAAGCTGTATGCCGTGCCGCTTAAGCCGTATTCGTCCTCCGGGTCGCAGAAGGCATTTTTGCCGTCCTTGTCAAGTGACATATTGGTGTGCATACCGCTGCCGCATACGCCGTAAACGGGCTTCGGCATAAATGTGGCGTGCAGCCCTCTTTTCAGCGCGATATATTTCACGCAGTAGCGGAAGGTCATAACATTGTCGGCGGTTTTTAATATTTCATCATATTTAAAATCAATTTCATGCTGACCCTGTGCGTTTTCATGGTGGGATGCTTCTATTTCAAAGCCCATATCCTCAAGCGAATGACATATTTCCTCACGGCATTCCTCCCCCTTGTCAACGGGACCCATGTCGAAATATCCGGCGTTATCGTTGGCGTTTAATGTCGGCTTTCCGTCCTCGCCTATTCTGAAAAGGAAAAATTCACATTCGGGACCGACCTTGCAGGTGTAACCCATATCAGCCGCCTTTTTTATCGCTCTGCGCAGCACATTTCTCGGGTCGCCTTCAAAGGGTGTGCCGTCCGCACAGTAAACATCGCATATCAGTCTTGCCACTCTTCCGTTTGCCGTTTCCCACGGAAAAACGGCAAAGGTGTCGTAATCCGGGTAAAGGCGCATATCGCTTTCTTCAATTCTCACAAAGCCGTCAATGGACGAGCCGTCAAACATAAATTTGTCGTCGAGTGCCTTTTCAAGCTGCCGCACGGTTATTGTTACATTTTTCAGCGAACCGAAAATATCCGTAAACTGAAGTCTGATAAATTTAACATTTTCTTTTTTGGCTTTTTCAAGTATGTCACTTTTTGTATAAACGCTCATATACATCCCTCATTTTCCCCTGTGTTACAGAAAATATATCATGCGCATTGTTTTTTGTCAATAAAATCGCGCATCACAGATATTTTTCATAATAATTGAGGTTTTTAATCAATAAACTTGTTGCAATTTTTAATCGTATGTGATATTATAGCAAATGATACCGCTCCCGAAAAGGAGTGTTCAGACAACTATTTTAAATTCGCAGCCGCATGAACGAACGGCTGTAAGGAGGTATTTGGATTGAAATCCTACAACGCAAATGACATCAGAAATATTGCCATTGCCGGTCACGGCGGCAGAGGTAAAACCACCCTTGCCGAGGCCATGCTTTTCCTGGCAGGCGCAGCAGACAGACTCGGAAGAGTTGCAGACGGTAACACCGTAATGGACTTCGATCCTGAAGAGAAGAAGCGTACATCATCAGTTTCAACGGCGGTCGCTCCTCTTGAATGGAAAAACACAAAGATAAATCTGCTTGACACCCCCGGTAAGTTTGACTATGCGGGCGGTCTTTATGAAGGCGTAAGAGCCGCTGAAAGCGTTCTCGTTGTTACAGCAGCAGGCTCCGGCTTTGATGTAGGCGCGGAAAAGGCAATTAAGGCTGCCGATTCGAGAGGAGTTGCAAAGTTCTTCGCAGTTACAAGAACAGATGCGGAAAACGCTGACTTCTACAAGACCTTTGAGGTTCTTAAGGAAGGCATCGGCTCCAAGCTTTGCCCCGTTGTTGTTCCCTATATGGTAGACGGCGCAGTTAAGGCATATGTTAACCTTGCAAGCGGCAAGGCGTTTGAATACAAGAACGGAAAAGCGGCAGAGGTTGCAATGCCCTCCGACGCGCACATTTCCGAAATGAGAGACATTCTTATGGAAACAGCCGCTTCCGCAGACGAAGAGCTTATGGAAAAGTTCTTTGAGGAAATGGAGCTTTCACTTGAGGATGTTAACAAGGGTCTTTCCATCGGCGTTAAGTCCGGTGACATTTATCCCGTATTTGCCTGCTCCGGCTACACGACGGATGCTGTTGATATGCTGCTTGACGCTATCGTTGCCTCCGCTCCCGCAGCCTCCACTATTAAAGAAGGCGATATTGAGTGCTCCGCAGACGGTGAAGCCGCAGCGGTTTGCTTCAAGACCGTTGCCGACCCGTTCGTAGGCAAAATGTCCTACATCAAGGTTATCAGAGGAAAGATTTCCGCAGATTCACCTGTTATGAACGCGCGTACAGAGGAACAGCAGCGTTTCGGTAAGATTATTACCGTAAGAGGCGGCAAGCAGGAAGACGCCGGCATGATTGGCGCAGGTGACATCGGCGTTATCACCAAGCTTGAGGGCGTTAAGACAGGCGACACGCTTTGCAGCGTTAAGGCTCCCGTTACGCTTGAAGGCGTTGATTTCCCGAAGCCCTGCCTTTCCATGGCAGTCAAGGTTAAGAAGAAGGGCGAGGAAGAAAAGGTTGCCGCAGGTCTTAACAAGCTTATGGAAGAAGATCCCACCATCACATTCGCAGTCAACACAGAAACCAGAGAGCAGATTCTCTCCGGTCTCGGCGAACAGCATATAGATGTTATCGTTTCCAAGCTCAAGGCAAAGTTCAATGTTGAGGTTGACCTTGCCGTTCCGAGAGTTGCTTACAGAGAAGCTATCAGAAAGACTGTTTCCGTACAGGGCAGACACAAAAAGCAGTCCGGCGGTCACGGTCAGTTCGGTGATGTCTGGATCCGTTTCGAGCCCCATGAGGGTGATGACCTTATTTTCGAGTCAGAGGTTGTCGGCGGTTCCGTTCCGAAGAACTTCTTCCCCGCAGTTGAAAAGGGTCTGCGCGAATGCATACAGAAAGGCGTTATCGCCGGTTATCCCATGGTTGGTCTTAAGGCTGTTCTTTACGACGGTTCTTATCACCCGGTTGACTCCTCCGAAATGGCATTCAAGACCGCTGCTTCCCTTGCGTTCAAGGCAGCTATCCCCCAGGCAGGTCCCGTTATTCTTGAGCCCATCGGAACCCTTACCGTTCTCGTTCCCGATGACAACATGGGCGACATGATGAGCGATATTACAAAGCGCCGCGGCAGCGTTCTCGGCATGGGTCCGGCAAACGAGCCCAAGATGCAGCAGCTTGACGCGGAAGTTCCCATGGCTGAAATGGGTGACTTCGCAACCGTTCTCCGTTCCGTAACAGCCGGCAGAGGCAGCTTCTCCATGGAGTTTGCACGCTATCAGGATGCTCCCGCAACTGTTATGCAGAAGGTTATTGAAGAGTCCAAGGCTCTCGCCGAAGAAGAATAAGCCGCGTGGGTGCGTGGGCGCACAGCCCATGCCGCTTAAAAGCTCAATATAAGATAAATTTTTTCCCGGGACATCGGAGGTCGGTGCCCCGGGAATTGTGCGTGGGCGCACAGCCCAAGCCGCTTAAAGGCTCAATATAAGATAAATTTGTTCCCGGGGAATTGCATATAATATAGATGTGCAATAAGCAATATTTGCACATAATTAAGAAAAACAATACGCAAACTTTGCATAGCAGACTTGACTAAAATGTGCAAAAATGATATTATCATGGCGTGGGGGTGATATAATGAACCTGAAAGAAGTTCGCAAATCCAAAGGACTTACACAGACACAGGCAGCAAAGCTTTGCAGTGTTTCATTAAGGAGTTACAGCACATTTGAAAACGATGCAGACAAAGAACATACTTTGAAGTATCAATATATGTTAGACACTATTGAAAAATACGGCGTTATTGATGAAACCCACGGAATTTTGGATATAGACCGGATAAAAGAAAAATGCGTGCAGGTTTTTTCACAATATGATATTTCTTACTGCTATCTTTTCGGTTCATATGCCAAAGGAAAAGCATCTGAAAGCAGTGATGTGGATTTACTGATTTCAACACCGGTAACCGGACTGCGATTCTTCGGAATGGCAGAGGAATTGAGAGATGCTCTCGGAAAAAAAACGGATGTGCTTGATTCGCGTCAGCTTGTAAACAATCCGGAGCTTACCGAAGAAATATTGAAGACGGGAGTGAAGATTTACGGATAATATAAAAGACGATATTTATTATATTAAAAGAGTATTTACGGATTGAGAAACAGAATTGTACATGATTATGGCAATGTTGATTTTGACATTGTTTATAATACTGTTAAATATGATATTCCCGCACTGAAAGAGCTGTTTTTGAAATAAGGCTTTAAGGTCACGATTAGCCGGCAAACAATTAATAGCTTCATGTCTGTACTTCATGCCTGTATGATAAACTTTTCCTTGATTTAGTCCCGGAAAAATGTTAATATATTAAGCAAATCAAGACAAAGGCGGTTTTATTCCATGAGTGCAATTAAACCTTTATATGAAAATCCGGTTCTTATCGGCGTTATCGTCAGCGATACGCATATTGATATAAAGCATCCCTTTCCGTGGCTACCGAAATTTCACCTGAAACGCGCCCTGTCCGACTCGGAGGGCTGCCGTCCGCAGGCGGATTTCTTCACGATTGTCGGCGACATCACTTCACGCGGCAGTGAGGAAAACTGGGCGCTTGCAAGGGATTGCTTCAAAAAATACAAGCCGGCGAAAAATATGCTGCTTGCCATAGGCAACCATGACGGTTGGGGCGATGACGATTACAGCGCGGTTATCAACCGCTTTTGCCGCAACATGGAGCAGATAACGGGCATGAAGCGCGAAAAGCCGTGGTTTTCACAGTATGTGAACGGTTATCCGTTTATTTTCTTAGGCAGTGACGACGATTCCGGCTGTGAAGCCTCCCTTTCCGATGAACAGGTGGAGTGGTTCGCAAAAGAAATGGAAAAGGCGGCAGGCACGGAAAAACCCATATTTGTGTTCTGTCATCAGAGCATTAACGGCAAGCACGGTCTGCCGCTTACATGGGATAAGGATTACACACCCGACCAGGACCCTATGGACGGTGGACTGGGTGTGCGCTCCGATGAAATTGAGGCGATAATTAAGAAATACAAAAATGTGTATTATTTCAGCGGTCATTCCCATATGGGCCTTTGCGGCGAAAACAGCAAAAAGGAAAACGGCTTTGCAAGCATTGAACAGGAAGGGGACACAGTGCTTATAAACTTCCCGAGCCTTGCGTGCGGCAACCACCACGGCGAAAACAACGAGTTTGGTATCGGCGTTGTGCTTGAGGTATACGAAAACAAGGTGGTTATACGCCCGAGAAGCGTGTTAAGGCACAAATGGGTCGAATCCGTAGCGATACAAAACGGAAAACCGTATTTTGAAAAAACGCTGTAAATATTTAAAAATTTGCCCTATTTGCTTGACTTTTATGCTTTATGCGTTTAAAATATAAGGACAACAGAAAACAGAAACGCTTTGACGGAGAGTGTGTATACTTCTCCCGTGTTCAGAGAGCCCCGGCTGCTGTGAAGGGGCACACGGAGGTATAGGCTGTCACTCCCGAGCGGGAACGAGAAAGCATTTTGCCGTAGATGTTCACGGATGCCCCGTTACAGGCATAAGCCTTTTGGCTGAGGCTGTCTTTGGCAGTAAAGTTGGGTGGTACCACGGTTATATCCGTCCCGGCGCGTTGTGCGTCGGGATTTTTTAATTTTTATCAAGAGGTGCGAATATGGAATACAATTTGGCAGATGTAGCGGCAAGAATACAGGATATGCGCGAAATACTTGAAATTTCCGAGGAGGATATGGCTGCTTATTGCGGCTGTACGGTCGAAAGATATAAGGAGATCGAGCTGGGACAGGTCGATGTTCCGTTTTCATTTATTCAGCGATGCGCGAAAAAGCTTGATGTTGATTTGATTACCCTTGTCACGGGTGAAAGTCCGCATCTTTCCTATTATTCAATTGTCAGAAAAGGCATGGGTATGCCGATAAAAAGGCGCTCGGGCTTCACATATTTTCATCTTGCGGAAAATTTTAAGGACAAAATGTGTGAGCCGCTTTATGTTACCGCTCCGTATAAGGAAGAAGAACAGAACGCGCCAATCGCTCTTTCCGCGCATGAGGGACAGGAGTTTGACTATGTGCTTAAGGGTCAGCTCAAGGTTGCCATTGAAAATCATATCGAGGTTCTTGAAGAGGGCGACAGCATTATTTACGATTCATCCCACGGCCACGGCATGATAGCCGTCGGCGGACAGGAATGTGTTTTCCTTGCGATTACGATAAAATAAGGTGATAGTATGAACGGTATATATAAAAGGTATATTGACGAAAAATTTGACGATAAAGGGATGGTGCTCGATTATCAGTTTCACTATCCCGGGAATTTCAATTTCGGCTATGATGTTATTGACGAAATAGCCAAGGCGGAGCCTTCACGCCGTGCAATTATCTGGTGCGATGAAAAAGGAAACGAAAAGCTTTTTACATACGGCGACCTGAAAAGATATTCAGATAAAACCGCAAATATGCTCACAGCTATGGGCGTTAAAAAGGGCGACAGGGTTCTGCTGATACTCAAAAGGCACTATCAGTTCTGGTTCACGGTTTACGCATTGCAGAAAATCGGCGCGATTGCCGTTCCGGCAACATTTCTTCTGATGAAGCATGATATTGTTTACCGCATAAACGCGGCAGGCATTTCCTGCGTTATCTGCACGGGAACCTGCGAGGTATGCAGCCATGTTGACGAGGCGCAGCCGGAGTGTCCCACTCTCGAAACAAAAATTATGGTGAACGGCAGCCGTGACGGCTGGTACGATTTTGATACCGAAATGGAAAAGGCGGATGATGATTTTCCGCGCCGCGAAACGAAAGCGGACGAGCCGATGCTGATGTATTTCACCTCGGGTACAAGCGGTTCACCGAAAATGGCGCTGCATATGCATACGCTTGCTTTAGGTCATCTGACAACGGCGAAATACTGGCACAATGTTGACCCGGACGGTATTCATCTGACTATTTCCGACACGGGCTGGGCAAAGGCGGCATGGGGTAAAATTTTCGGTCAGTTTTTCATGGAAAGCTGTTCATTTATCTTTGATTTTGACAAGTTTAACGCTGCGGAAATTTTAAGCCGCATTGAAAAATACCGTCTTACTTCACTTTGCTGTCCTCCGACCATGTTCCGCTTTATGATGCTTGAGGATATTACGAAATATGAGTTAAGCCCGGATGTGTTTAACAAGTGGTATGAAGCAACGGGCATAAAGCTTATGGAGGGCTTCGGGCAGACCGAAACCACGGTTATTGTAGCCAACCGCTACGGTATAACCCCAAAGCCGGGCTCTATGGGTGTGCCGATGCCGCATTATGATGTGCATATCGTTGATGAAGACGGAGCGGATGTACCGCGCGGCAAGGTGGGCGAAATTGTTATAAAAACCTCCGAAAAAGTGCCGATAGGTCTTTTTAAGGGCTATTACCGCGATGAAGAAAAAACAGCCGAGGCATGGCACGACGGCTGGTATCATACCGGCGACACCGCATGGATGGACGAGGACGGCTACTACTGGTATGTCGGCAGAACAGACGATGTTATCAAGTTCTCCGGCTACCGTATAGGACCGTTTGAAATTGAAAGCGTGCTTGCGGAGCACCCTTCGGTGCTTGAGGTTGCGGTGACGGGCTACCCTGATGCGATAAGAGGCTTCCTTGTCAAGGCGACAATTGTGCTGCGCGAAGGATATACGGGCAGTGACGAGCTTGTAAAGGAGCTTCAGACATATGTGAAAAAGCGCACCGCGCCGTATAAATACCCGAGAAAGATTGAATTTGTTGATTCTCTGCCGAAAACCGCAAGCGGCAAAATCAGAAGAGTGGAAATCAAAAACCGCGACTATCAGGCGTATCAGGAGTCGTTAAAAAATCAGTAATCGACTATATATGCTTATAGACGGGGCGAGAAAAGGTTATGAAAACAAAATTTTTCGCAATTCCGGCAAGCGCGGCATTGTTTTTCTGCACAGGTACGGTGTTTGCTTCGGCAGGTACTGTAAAAGCAAAGGATATGACAATGTTGCTATTGATACCTTTGCCTATCAGTATACGCGAACTGTTCCGAACGGGATCGTACCCGAGGACAATGTGATCGTTCGTCTGCGTTCCATTGATATTATCACTGAAAATGCGCCTCAAAAGCATTTGGGAATATATCAGCGTATGCAAAGCGTGCTTAAAAGAAACAGGTTAAGGAGCTTGACGCACTTTGGCAGAACGTCGAAAACGCCGCCGAAGGGGACGCAAAACAGAATGTTCTTGATTCCGAGCTTTGCCGGCGTTACCGGAAAATGAAAAACCGCATATCCGAATTTTCATCAATTTTCTCATATTGTATACCGTCTGTAAATTCATATTTTTGTTTTTCAATGACTGTTTTGCAGGGGATGGCACCCGACATTCCGCCGGGCACGGTGGTTTTTACAATAAATATTATTTGAACAGGCAGCGCACCCTACGGAACAAATCCGGACGGTTTAACAATTGCAAACCGTAGTGGACGATGCCCACATCGTCCAGCCGTACACGGGGCTGTGTGGGCATCGTCCGCTACTGAATACGGGCACGGTGATTGTTAAACCATACTAAAAAAGCGAATCGTTTGCACTGACTTTTCAGTGCTTCGACTCGCTTTTTCTTTAGGGCTGTTGTGTCACAGCTCCGTTTTTTAACTTTACGCAAAGGTGATTTCCCATGCGCTGTACCCTTCAAGGTTTTTCCATACCTTAAGGGTATTTGTCTGCTTGTCTATATATGCAAAGTATGTACACAGCGGCTCGGTATTTTTCGCGTTGTCATAGGTCATACTTTGGAACAGAAACTCGGTAATGCCGTTTTTCGTTTCATAACCCTCTGTGTGATGATGCCCGTGCAGTGCCATAAGAAATTCGCTGTCGGCTTTTGAAAAGTCGTACGGATGCGATACGCCTACACTGTCCACAAGAACTCCGCTTGTTCCGTTTTTTCTTGCTTCAAGCATTTCAATAAAGGAGTCGCGGGACTGCGTATAATTTTCGGCGTCACCGATAAACCATTCACTGCCCGTGAAGGTCTGTCCGTTTCTGTCTATCACGGCATCCTTGAATAAATACGGATGTGAAATGAGAACAATATCGGGTTCATTTGTTTTTGCAAACTCTTTAATGATGAAGTCTGCCATATCCTTTGTGAGAAAACCGCTGCCGTAGCTCCACGGGGAGACCTTGGGGTCAACCGCAAGATAACGGATGCCGAATTGCTTATCCGTAACAACAAACACGCGCTTGTCTGCCGAATAAACCGCGCCGTCGGTATGGAAGAATATACGGCTGACCTTCATACCGTCACTCGTTTTAAGTCCGGCTCTGTCGTGGTTGCCGCAGACCTCTATCCTTTTTTCGGACGGGAGGTTTCTTGTAGCCGCCTGATAAGCAAACAGCTCCTTGAAATTATATTCATTGCGTACGGTATCGCCGAGATTGAGAATTTTTGATACCTTTGACCAGTCAACAAGCTTATTGAAAAAATCATAAACCTGACTGTCCATGGTAATGGCTCCGTGCTGGTCGGTTGTTACGATAATCGGGATTTTGTTTTCATCACCGTCTACCTCGGCAATAAATTCATTGTAATTTTTTGTAACGGTATTTTTCCATTCGTCCGAAAGCTGATTTGCGGGTTTGTTGCCGGTGATTTTTGCAGTGCAGGTTGTGAAAAATGCTGAAATGATGACCAGGAATGATAAAAGCTGTTTCATAACGGTTTAATCCTTTCTTTTTTATGAATTATAATATTTAATTCTTATTTTGACATTTTTTCACTGCGTTGCCATATTGAAATGATTATATTAAAGTCTTTTATTTTGCCTTTACTTTTTTTGTGTTTGAAAAGGCGGAATAATATTTCACACCGTTCACGGTTTTATAAGCTCTGATTTTAAGCTTGTAGATTCTGCCGCTTGTAAGGTCTGAAAATGTGTAGCCTGTTTTGGTTGTTGTGCCGTCAAGCTGATAACCGCCGCTTACTCTGGAATAATACCAAACCTCATAACCGCTGACAGACCTTGATGCCTTCCATTTCAGGCTTACCTTTTCCTTACCCGGAGAGGCGGTTGTAAGTACGGGCTTTTCCGGGATAATTTTAAATTCAAGCGTTTTTGAGCCGGAATATTTACCCTTGAATTTCACCGTTACCTTATATTTTCCGGGCGTTTTCCTGCCGGAGGAATATATCACCGTGTAATCCTTGTCTTTCGTCAGTGCCTTGCCCGATGAGTTTTTCACCGTAACGGTCGGCGTTCTCACCTTCGCGTTATATACAAGGGTGGTTGAAGACAGCTTTATTGATGAAATCTTCGCTATGCTTTTTGTGCTTGTGTGTCCGCAGGCGCATTTATACAGCAGTGTGCCGCTTTTGCTTTGCGTGGCTTTTGCCTTAACGCTGACATTGTTATAGCGGTGGGTATGGTCATATTCACAGATAAAGCCCTGTCTTTTTGTTGAAGCTGCCTCGTTCCACATTCCGTCGGCACAAATTTCAACAAATGTGCCGGCTTTTTTATTTGCGGCAATTTTTGCCTCGTTCCAGTTAGTGTAATCAAACACCTCGCCCGTTGCCCAGCTCCATTTGTTGCTGCCGTTTTTCAGTATGCCGCCCGTCCAGACGCTTTTTTTATTTTTAACAATAAAATCATGAATGGCGTTTTGCTCCGTTACGGTGGCAACAGTGAGCAGATGACCGCCCTTATAGGCGCAAAACTTTTTTGCTTCATCCCATGTCATGGCTTCTGCATAGTATTCATATGTGTGGTTGCTCACGGGGTCATAAAAGCTGTTTTGGAGCTTTACCGCATTTTCGTATTCACATACAAAAAATATCTTTGTGGATGAAGCGGCATCCATCCACTTACCCGTTTCACCATTAATATAGGCATAATCCTGTCCCTTGCCGCCGTTATCCGGCTGACCGTCTGCCCATGACTTATATTTGAACGGGGAAGAATTGACCCATTTCCATTTTCCTTCATTTTCACTGTCCGCTGCGCCTATCCAGCAGCTTTTACCGCAAGACATGACAAGCGCCGACACAACCGAGTTTTCCTTTGCCGAGGTTATCACCGCAAGCTGCCCGCCCAGATTTTCGCAAAGCTTTTTTGCCTTGCTCCAGGTTGCTTCAGCACCGTAAACAACATATTTATTTCCGTTGTAATATGCTGTACCGCAGATTTCGCCTGCAATATCGTCGGCATATTGCGGAACACCGTAATACAGAATTTTCTGCCATTCATAGGAAGATGACCACTCTGTATATCCGCTGCTGCGAATGTAGCAAACCTTTTTCACGGAGTCGCTCATATTTCCTTCCACGGTATATATGTAATCCCTTGTCACTTCAACAACGATACCAACATGGAGACTGACATTGTTTTTTACATACAAAATATCGCCTGCACGCACATTGGAGCTTGATTTATATGAATAATACGGTGTGCCGAAGGAGTTGCACACGGCGGAGGCACTTTTTTTGATAACGCTCTGAGGTACTCCTGCCTGTGCTGCGCACCAGCTTACGAAAGCACCGCACCATGCATAGCTGTAAGAGCCGCCTGACGAACCGTACCAATATGTATATTTATTCGGTCTGCCCGAAACACCGACTTCACCGAGGGCTATTTCGGCAATTTTTTCTCTTTGTGTCAATGCGTGTGCTTTATATGTAATAGGGAACGCACACATCAGCATTATTACCGCGATAAAAGCGGAAATGAACCTTTTAATTTCTTTTTCCATGCTATTTACGGGATAAATCCCGTTTTCCTTTATTTGTCTTAAATATTAAATACTATAATAACATAATAAGTCAAAAAAATCAATTAAAAA
>JAKSQS010000130.1 GCA_024404055.1 Clostridia bacterium
GGACTAGAAAATGTTCAGGTCATGCGCACGGCATATGCCATTGAATATGACTGCATAGACCCGATTTCTTTAAATCCGACACTTGAATTTAATTCATTTTCCGGGCTTTTCGGCGCAGGTCAGTTTAACGGCAGCAGCGGCTATGAAGAAGCGGCAGCACAGGGACTTATTGCCGGCATTAACGCCGCAAACCGCGTTCTCGGTAAACCTTCGTTTGTCCTTGACCGTGCAAGCTCATATATCGGCACTCTTATAGACGACCTTTGCACAAAAGGCTGTACTGACCCTTACAGAATGATGACCTCACGCTCTGAATACAGATTACTTTTAAGGCAGGATAATGCCGACCTTCGCCTTACGGAGCTCGGCTACAAGGTAGGACTTGTCAGTGAAAAAAAATATAATGTGCTTCTTGAAAAAATAAAAATGATTGATGAAGAACGCACAAGAGTTGAACAGGCATCTGTTCCTCTGTCAGATGCGCTTCAGCAGTTTGTTGTTTCACGTGGAACAAGTGAATTAAAAACCGGATGCAAGCTTATTGAGCTTATCCGCCGTCCGCAGCTTACATATGATTCTCTCGCGCCGTTTGATCCGACTCGCCCTGTTCTGCCCCGTGAAGTATGCGAACAGGTTGAGGTTGAAATAAAATATGAAGGATATATTGCCCGTCAGATGGCACAGGCGGCTGAATTGCGCCGTCTTGAGGTCAGACCGCTTGACCCTAACATGGATTATATGGAAATAATCGGACTTCGCAGCGAGGCACAGGAAAAACTGAATAAAGTTAAGCCTGTAAATGTTGGTCAAGCTTCGCGAATTTCCGGCGTAAGTCCTGCTGATATTTCCGTACTTCTCATTTATCTTGCCAAAAACAGGAAAGGAAAAGAAAACAATGAGTCTGCTGATTGATTTAGTTTCACGTGAAACACAGCGTTTCGGTATTGAGCTTGACAAAACAGCTTATGAAAGACTGAACATATACGCCGATATGCTTGTTGAACGCAGCAAGGTTATGAATCTGACTGCCATAACGGATGAAAGAGGAATTGCTCTTAAACATTTTGCAGACAGCCTTTCCCTTTTTTATGCTTTGGATATTCCGCACGGTGCAAGTCTCATTGATATCGGAACGGGCGCAGGCTTTCCCGGTGTTGTTGTCCTGATTGCCCGTCCTGACATAAAGCTTACATTGCTTGACAGCACAGCAAAAAAGCTCGGATTTATTACCGATGTTTTATCAGCCTGCGAACTGAAAGCAGAAATTATACACGCAAGGGCAGAGGAAGCGGGAAAAGACCCGGCATACAGAGAAAAATTTGACTTTGCCACTGCGCGAGCCGTAGCAAATCTGCGTGAGCTTTCGGAGTACTGTCTTCCGTTCGTCAAAAAAGGCGGCTGTTTTATTTCCATGAAAGGCGCAAAAGCTTCCGCTGAAGCAGATGACGCTGCATATGCTTTAAATCAACTCGGTGGTTATATAGAAAAAAACATCAGCTTTGAAATTGATGAATGCGGTGAAAGAAATATTATTTTAATTAAAAAAGTTTCGCAAACTCCGCCAAAATACCCCAGACCGGGCACACAAATTGCAAAACATCCCCTTATCGGATAATATTCTTTTTATTCGACGCGTTTTATGTCGAACACTTTTTATAGACAAGCTCCTCCGATTATGCTATTGTTATAACAGCAAACGGAGGAGTTATCTTTCTGCTTTGAAATAAATATACGGAGGTTTTAGCTTGGTATTTGAAACCGAAGCACCAAAGCCGCGCAGTGCAGGCGAGGTTCTTCTGATTCCCAATGAAAAAATATATCCCAACCCGAATCAGCCCAGAAAGCAATTTGACCAGGGAGAGCTTGTTAATCTTGCCATAAGCATAAGAATGAACGGAATATTGCAGCCGCTTACCGTGCGCGAAACAGAAAAAGGCTATGAGCTGATAGCAGGGGAAAGGCGATTGCGTGCAAGCAGACTTGCAGGTCTTGCAACAGTTCCATGTATCGTTTCCAATGTAGATGACATGAAATCCGCTGTTTATTCGCTGATAGAGAATCTTCAACGGCAAAACCTTAATTTTTTTGAAGAAGCACAGGCAATAAACAGGCTTATTGAAACATATTCACTCGGCAGAGATGATATTTCAAGACTGCTGGGCAAATCACCGTCAACCGTTTCAAACAAGCTTCGTCTTTTAACTCTGCCTGAGGAAACCAAAAACAAGCTTATGGAATACGGATTGACTGAACGGCACGCAAGGGCTCTGCTGCGGCTTGAACCGAATGAAACGTCAGATGCGGTTGAAAAAATCAAATCACGAGAGCTGAATGTTGCACAAACGGAAAAGCTTGTTGATGAAATATTACATGAAAAAAATACTCACAGAAAGCCATCATTTAAGCTGTTCAGCGATGTAAAAATATTTGTAAATACAGTAAATCGCGCTGTTGAAACAATGCAGGGAGCCGGTATTCCGGCAATATGTAAGCGCCACGACACAGAAGATGCATTTTGTTATGAAATTGTCATTCCGAAATGCAAGGCGCAAAAAAAAATATGATTTCCACTTTCTCTTCATATTTCTCTTCACCCACGGAAAGGGCTGGCGTTCAGGCAGTAAATCTGCACAGGACAGTCAGTCCTTTCCCCCTTGTTTCACGTGAAACATTTGACAATATGTGAAACAAGGTTTATACTATTAAGTATAAAGGAAAATACTATTTAGATGTTTTTCTTCTAAAGGAGAGAAGTCAGCATATGAATTCATCACCCATAGCAGCAATAGCAACGCCGAACGCCGCCGGCGGTATCGGCATCGTCAGAATATCCGGCAAAGGAGCACTTGAATTAGCTTCACGCGTTTTCACCCCGGTCGGCAGCAAAACGCCCGACAAAATGAACGGCTATACTGCCGCCTTCGGAAAGGTTCACGACAGTAACGGTGATATTGACGAGGCGGTATGCCTTGTTTTTCGTGCACCGAAGAGCTACACAGGTGAGGATGTGGCGGAGCTTTCATGTCACGGCGGTCTGTTTGTAATGCAGAAGGTACTGCGCGCAGTGCTTGAAGCAGGTGCAGCCCCTGCTCCAGCCGGTGAATTTACAAAGCGGGCATTTCTCAACGGCAGAATCAGCCTTGACGAGGCGGAGGCTGTTATGGGAATTATATCGGCACAGGGCGAACAGGCTGCAAAAGCGGCACTCGGCGCACTTGAAGGCTCTGTCAGTCGGGAAATCGACGAGGTTTGCGCATCATTGACTGCATCGAGCGCACAGCTTGCAGCATGGGTGGATTATCCTTATGATGAAATAGAAGAGCTTGCGCCGGAAAAACTTTCCGCAACACTTATATCTGCGCGTGAAAAGCTTGCCGGGCTTATTAAACGGTTTGACTCGGGAAAAGCCATAATGCAGGGCGTAAACACTGTTATCGCGGGTAAACCAAACACGGGAAAATCCACACTGATGAACCTTCTTTCCGGGTATGAACGCTCCATTGTAACAGATATAGCAGGCACCACCCGTGATGTTGTTGAACAGACTGTGCGGGTAGGAGATGTTGTTTTAAAGCTGTCGGACACGGCGGGAATACACGAAACAGACGATACTGTTGAAAGCATAGGCGTAAAATTAGCCATGAAGCAGCTTCAACAGGCAGAGCTTGTTCTTGCGGTTCTTGACGGCAGTGAGCCGCTGTCTGACGAAGACAGAGAGCTGCTCATACAATGCAAAAACAGCAAAACGCTTGTAATAATAAATAAAGACGACCTCGGCTGTAAAATAGATGAAGATGAAATTTCAGATTTATGCAGCACACATATAAGTATAAGCGCAAAAACCGGCGCAGGCAGGCAAAAGCTTGAACAGGCAATATGCTCACTGCTCGGCACAGGCGATTTTGACCCGTCACAGGCGACCCTTACAACAGAAAGGCAGCGAGCCTGCGTGCAAAAAGCTGTCATATGCATTGATGAAGCAAATGATGCGCTCATAAGCGGCATGACCCTTGATGCCGTAACAGTCAGCGTGGAAGATGCCATCGGCGCACTGCTTGAGCTTTGCGGAAAAACAGCAAGCGAAAATGTGGTAAACGAGGTGTTTGCCCGTTTCTGTGTCGGGAAATAATGCCCGTTTTCATGCGGACAAATCACTCTTGACAACCGTCTTTTACGGTGCTATTATATAAAAAACCGAATAAAGCATAGGGGTGCTGACGGATGTCGGCTGAGATAAAAGCAAGTTAACCGCTTTTGACCCTCGAACCTGATACGGATAATGCCGGCGTAGGAAAAATAAAACCGTCCGTATTATTGCGGACGGTTTTAATATAATAAGGAGACTCATTTATGAATAAAAATAACAAAACCTTCAAGCTGACATTCTCGGCAATTATGATTGCGCTTTCAACCGCGCTTTCATTTATAAAAATATTCAAGCTGCCGTGGGGAGGCAGTGTAACCCTGCTTTCCATGCTTCCCGTCTGCATGATTTCCATTGCCTTCGGTACAGCTTACGCCATTGCGCCGTGCATATTGTACGGTGCGGTTCAGATGATAGTTGACGGCGTTTTTGCCTGGGGACTTACTCCGAAAATACTTGCGGCAAGTATTTTTCTTGATTATCTTGCCGCATTCGGTATACTCAGCCTCGCCGGTGTCTTCAGAAGCAAAGGTACAAAAGGGATTTACGGCGGCATTGTGCTTTCCGCCGCCTTGCGGCTGATTTTTCACATTATTTCCGGCAGAATATTTTTTGAACAGTTTGCGGTTCAGGAGCTTGTGGATTTTGTCGGCGGAAACCCGTTTATTTATTCAACGGTATATAACGGTGCATATATGCTGCCTGAAATCGGTATCACACTTGCCGCCGCATTCATTATTTTCAGAATGGAATCTGTGAAAAGAATAATACTTGATTAGTCCGGATACCTTACGGTTCTGCCGGTGAACATCTGCACAAAGAAAATACCAATCTCACGCGCAGCCTTTTCAAAAAAGCCGAGAAAGCGTATTTCATGCACCTTGTTTATGTGTTCATCGTGTGCCTTCATAAGCTGAACCGTATAATCGGAATCAAAAAAATCATACCAGTGAACTACTTTCGTTTCATATTTATCCGTTTCGTTTTCATCAATAAAAATCATGCGGTAGCCGTAATTTGTTGAAAAAGCGTCCGCATTGTAGCGCGTAGACAGTGAATTTGTAATATCAATATTTTTGTATCTGACGCTAAACGCGTTGGAATGGTCATGCCCGGTGAAAAGTGCGAGTACATCGCCGCGCTGTGCCATTGCCTCAAACTGACCGTGGTTGTAATAACCGGGGCAGGGATACTCATGCAGCATACCGCGATTTTCAACATTCGGGTCAAACTGATAATATTCACCCTTATTATAAATGTGCTCATATGTATACGCACCCTTAAGCTTCACCTGCTTAAGTGCTTCGTATACCTCGGGAACGATGATATGTTGAAAAGCAAGAGAATAAACTTTTTCTCCGCGTGTGTTTTCAAGCTCTTCCGATTTTTCAGTATACCATTGCACCTGCTGCTCAAGCACATTTGCATAGTGGTCTTCGCTGTCGTAATCGCCGGAGTCAAACACCCAGAGATTAAATTTTATATCGTCACTGTCATAGCCGAGAACAGGAATGTTGTATGTTCCGCAGCCGGGGAGAAGCTCTCCGTCGTCAACGGAAATTGAACAGTTAAAGGTGTTATAATACGCCATGAGGTCTTCGCGTGAAATAACTCCGCTTTCAGAGTCATGGTTTCCGAATGTAACCGCAACAGGAATATTTCTCTGTTCAAAAACATTCATCAACAGGTCAATACGACGGCAGGTTTCCTCCACCGTGTCTGCCATTGTAATATCACCCGTAAGCATAATAACATCCGGCTTTTCTCTGTCGCACGCAAGCCCGATAAGCCACACGCTGTCGTCAATGTTGTCTGCGCTTAAATGAGTATCGGTAATATGCATAATGCGCAGCCTTCCGTCACTGCCGAAGCGCAGGGATTTTGCCGTTGTACCGTCATCTGCGGCAAAACAGACAGGCAAAACACCGAGCATAAGAACCAATGCCAAAATAACAGCAAAAGCTTTTGTGAATAAGTTTTTCATAAAATCCGCCCTTCGTTTTTTATAAAGCTCTAATTTTCAATTCCGTATTCATATAATGTATCACTCGATAAATCAATTTCGTCATTCCAATATACACAAGTTCTGCTCTTATCGAGCTGAACCGAACGAAATAAGCCGGGAACCGACATAAGCAGTTTATACGATTCAATTTCATCAATATCGCTTTTTACATCATATATAACCTGTTTACCGTCATCAAAAACAACAGAGAGACAATAGTTTTCCAATGGTACTAATTTTTTAATTCTCGGAATCATAAAACCACCTCATTTATTCAAGTGGGGGTAATTTTTTAATAACTTGAGTTTTCCACATTTTTAGTAATTCCATTTGATTTGTTGTTAACCATTCTTCAACAAGTTTCTGTGCTTTAAGCGGTAAATCTCCATCAGTCATCTGTAATGTATTTATGTCAAATATTCCTATATATTCGCCATAAATCGCATGAATATGCGAAGGCTCGTGTTCTTTAGGCTTAAAAAACATTTTTATAATTATTCCGTAAAATCTTGTAATTTCAGGCAAAAAATCATCCCCAATTTGTTTTGTAAAATAATTATATCATTGATTATTTAAATAGTCAATCATAATAATGATAGCAAAAAAGTGCTTTCCTATACAGTGTACTGTAAGAAAAGCACTCAATCAAATCACTGA
>JAKSQS010000131.1 GCA_024404055.1 Clostridia bacterium
CAAAAACATTTCTGCCCGACGGAACGACCTTCTGAAGAAGAATATCCCAAAGCTTTCTGTCAAAACGGGTTCTTGAGTCCCCCTTGCTGTTGCAGTCGATACCGATACAGGTGTCGTAATTCATCAGAATACCGGCGAATTTCTGAATAATATATTTGTATGATATGTTCTTTTCATTATAAGCGTCCTCGGTGTAAACCTCATCACGCGCATTGGTATATTCACCCGGATGGTTGATAACGGAAAGTCCACCCAGTCTGTCAACACCCGCGATAGGCGTAACATAATCGCTTGTGCCGCCCATTCTGCCGTTGCCGTAATCCGCAAACCAGCTGTTTACATGGGCATTATTGATGGATGAAGGATTGTTTTCGATGCCGTATGGTACACGCATCATATACTTACCCTGTGTTCCCTCTCCGTCAGTCTGATAATAATAGTCATCTCCGTTTTTCGTAACGAGAGAATATGTATTTCCGTTTCCTGCTTCGCCGCCGTTTTCGTCAAGCACCTGAATGAAAGCAGGTCTGTCCTTGAAAGCAACAACAACTACCTTCATGGCGGGAATGGTGTTTGCTTTTGTCCAGCCGTAATCGGTAACGCCGTGGTCTGTCACGGCAACAATGTCAAAGCCCTTGTCATAATGAGCCTCCGTCATTTCCTTAAGCGTGTTGTTTCCGTCGCTTGCGGTCGTATGACTGTGCAGGTCTGCCTTGAACTGCTTAACCGTCTTCCAGTTAACATCGGCGTAGGGATTGTTTACGGTGTAATCCACATCCCCGTTTTCCGCGTTTACACAGATGCCGAAAATTCCGCCCGCAAGCAGGAGAACGCAGATAACTGCCGTTATTTTTCTTACGGTCTTCATATACTTTACCTCCGATAAATTTTATATTTAAAATATAGCATTATAAAGTTTAAATGTCAATCATATGCTTTCTATGAAATCGACCGCTTTGACAATCCACCCTTCGGCGCTTGGGCGGGCACCGAGACCTATGCCGTGACCGCCGGCAGGATAAATATGCAATTCATTTTTCACACCGAGAGAATCAAGGGTGTTGTGCAGCCTTATACTATTAGATACAGGCACACAGCCGTCATCCTCACAATGCATAATAAACGCGGGGGGATAATCCTCTGTCGCAATAATATCCGCCGAATGGCTGAGTCTCTCCTCTCTCGTGCTGTTCATTCCGAGAAGATTACGCATGGAGCCGCCGTGGGTTTCAACATCAAGATTTACAACAGGGTAAATCAAAACCTGCGCAAACGGTCTTAAAGGAATATCCTTTTCAAAGCTTTTGTACTCAGCCGAAAAGCAGGAACAAAGATGTCCTGCCGCAGAAGAACCCCAAATTGTGATTTTGTCGGCATTGATATTATATTTCTCCGCGTTCTTTTTTACATATTCAATTGCCTTTGCCATATCCTCCATAGGAGCCGGATAATGCGCATTCACCTCGCCCACGCTGTAATTGAGCACAAACGCACTGTGTCCTCTGTCATTAAGATATTGCGCAAACGGGTCTCCCTCATTTGAATGGCTGACAAAGCTGTATCCTCCGCCCGGGCAAACAATGGAAACGGGAGAACCGCCGCCTATACAAAATTCATGCAGCCATACATCCTTTTTAGAGGGATTTTTTAAAATCTCCTCTTCGCTCCATATCATAATTTCATTACTCATAACTGTTGCATCCTTTCATTTTGATATATTTTAATATACGACTTTTTCTATTATTTTTCAATATAAAATATACAAATTTTCTGTTGAAAAAAGGCTTTTTGTATGATATTATATTAAAAATAACGGTATGGGCACACTTTGCCGTACCTGAAATTACGGAGGTGATTTACTTGGTCTGTCCTAACTGTAATGCCGAAATAGGCAGATTTGAATTGGGCGTCCACTGTAAAAACTGCGGCGTAAACCTTTATTTTGCAAGTCAGGAAAAGCTTTTAAGCGACGACGCAAAAAAATGTGAGCTGGAATTTGCTTCCATGCGTGCGTTCACCGCAAAGCTGAAAGCGGCATTCATCGGCTCTGCACCCGCCATAGCGCGTATCGTCTTCACCGTGCTGTGCATTGCTGTGCTGCTGATTCCTTTCGGCTCACTTAAAGCAAATCTGCCGCTTTACGACGCAAAGGTTTCATTTGACGGGCTCGGTCTTTATAATGCGTATTCAAGCGGCTGGCTGCTGCTTCTGCCGGATTATCTCAAGGTCGGTGTTACCCACGACATTGCACTGAAAAGCATTATGCTTATAGGTGCCGTTGTTCTTCTTGCGCTGACTGCGGTTGCAATGCTGCTTGCGGAAATTCTTTCGTTCATCAATATACGCAAGGGCGCACGCGGTATGTGCACCATATCGGTTATCGGTGTTATATTTTCCGTTCTGTGCGTTGTGTTCTCCGTTATGATTTCCTCTGCGGCAAAGGATTTCACCGTGCTTAATGTAAAAGCCTCCATGGGCTTCGGCGGTTTCGTTTCCGCCGCGATGTATATCGGTATGTTTATAATAAACCGTGTGTTCATCAGCCGCAATATAGAGCCGAAGGTAAAAGAGGTTGACTTGCAGCGTATCGCGGTAAACAAAAAGCTCAAGGCAGGAGAAATAACCCTTGACGAGCTGCCTCTCCCTGTTTTTGAATCCGAGGAGGAAAAAGAGGAACGGCTTGAGCATGAACGCGAGGTTGCCGAGATTGAGGAAAAGGAAAAAGCAAAGTCAAAATCAGTAAAAAGCAATGCGGAGGGAAATAAAAATGGCTGATAAAAATATTTCCCAGAAAAAAAGAATAGCACTGTTCATTGCTATGAGTGCCCTTGCAATGATAATCTGTTTAGGCGTTGTTATGGGCGTTGCGGTTTCCCTTATGACAGACGGTGTTTATGAGTTTCCGGAAAATGAAAAAACATATGCCGTCCCTTCTGACGGAAAGGATACCGTAAGCTATGTTATTGACGCAGTGAAAAACGCGGTTGACGGAAACACCGTTTATGTTAACACCTCGACAGCGGTTGATGTGTCAGACCTTACTTATTCCGGCAGCGACAGCGAAATGAAGCTGCTCCGGCATATGAAGGGCAAAATTCTCGGCAATATCGACGCTATGTACCCGGAGGATTACACCGGCAGCTTTGCAAACGGCTTCACCGATTATCCCGTTATCGACCTCAGCGGAGTTAAGGTTACAGACGCACACAGCGAGGCGGACGGAACAAAAATCCGCTCCGTAATCACAACGGACAAATTTATACCGGCGTTTGACCCTGAGGACGACACGGCAGCCGTGCAGAAAATCAAAGAGGAATTTGCCGATGCATTTACCGTTATAACTGCCGATACAAAGCCCGCAGGTGTTGAAATCAGCTCTGAAATTTTTGCGGACGACCCCGGAATTGTAAACGCCGGCAGAATTTCATCACTTAACATAAAGAGAATCTATTCCGCCGACATAACGGTTGAATTTCAGAAGGATCTTTCTTCACTCGGAAAGCGCGAATTTAAATTTAGTTACAGCGTAACGGAAAAATACTCCTACACATGGGCGGGAATATCCTGCACCGAAGAAATGGTACTTTTACCCGGTGAAGAAAAGCAGCTTTCAATAAAAGCGACGCTGAACGATTACAGCGACTATGAAACAAGGTTTGTTTCCGGCAATGAGGCAGTTGCCACAATAGACGACATCGGCTATATCAAGGCGGTTTCCGGCAGTGCCGAGCCGGCAATTATCACCGTATATCTCGATTACCTCGGTCACGAATACTCTTCGCAGTGCAAGGTTTATGTCGGAACTCCCGTAAAGGCAATTGATATTTCCGATAAAAAGCTGACAATCGGCACGGGAGAAAGTGCTGTTCTTACCGCAGAGCTTTCACCTGAAAACGCAACGAACAAAAATATTATCTGGATAACCGATGATGAAAATATCGTCACTGTTGAAAACGGAACCGTTACGGCTGTTTCCGCAGGTGAAACAGTGATAAGAGCCGTTGCCGAAGACGGGGATTATCAGGCGATATGCACCGTTACAGTATCTTAAAAGGAGGGATTGAATAATATGGAAAACGAAAACAAAGAAATTATTGAGGAACGCGAATCCCTCTCCTCGGTAAAGGGCGGAAAAAATCTTTACAGAGACAGATATTATGTCGGTGCAAAGGAAACGCTTGCATATCTTTTCAACGACTGGTCAAACTCGTTCAACATCAACGGCTTCAAGGAGCGTTATATATGGGATGTTGTTAAGGTTGACTTTTCAATCAACGCGGCGGTAAACATCGTCACCACCGTATGGGATATTATCAACGACACATTTATTTCCGTTATAGTTGATAACACCCGTACAAGAATAGGCAAATTCCGCCCATACCTTATCGCCATGCAGCTTCCGCTGACAATACTCGGTGTTTTCTACTGGCTGATACCGAATTTCTTTCCGAATACAAGCGGAACATATATTCCTAAGCTGATTTATTACTATTTCTTTAATGTTATCTGCGAAACGGCAGGTACATTTACAAGCGTTGCCAAAAGCGGCTATATGTCAACAATAACGCCGAACCCGAACGAACGAATAAAGCTGATTACCCTTGCGGAGCTGCTGACAGGTTACATGGGTGAGGATATGCCGCGGTACATAATGGGCGTGCCTATCGACCTTGTCAACAACACGGTCGTCAACTGGAAATGGAGCAATGTGTGTCTTGCAATGGGTCTGGGAACCTCTGTCATTTCGTCACTTTGCACCTTCTGGTTCTTCCTTGAATCAAAAGAGCGTGTTCCTCAGTCGGTTGAGCGTCCCAATGTAAAAGAGGGCTTCAAGGCAATATTCTCCAACTATCCGGTACTGCTTATGTGCCTGTCCTCATTCCTTGAAAACTTCTCCATTTCAAAGGGCGAAACAAACTATTTCATAGATGTTCTCGGCTCATATTCGCTTATCACCATACTGAACATACCGTCAGCAATGAACGGCAGTATAAGCTATGCATTTGTCAAGCCTTTAAGAAAGCGTTTTTCATCAAAGACGCTTTGGATAGCCTCCGATATTTACGGAGATGTGCTGAATTTAGGCGTTTTCCTTTTCGGCTATTTCAACAACAACTTTATGAAGCGCATACCGATGTGCATTGCTTTCGGACTTAAGGAATGGTTCAACAAATGGATATGGGGTGTCACCAAGGTTATCAACGCCGACCTTTGGAATGAGGCAATGGACTTCTGCGAATGGAAAAACGGATACAGAATGGAAGCGACCACCGGTGTTGCCAAAAACCTTGTGCTTAAGCTCCAGTCAGCCCTTGTAAGTTCTGTTACAGACCTGCTGATGAAGAAAATCGGTTATGTTCAGGGCCTTGCCATAGGCTCTCAGAACGACAAAACAAAGTTCTGGGAATTTGCCCTCTGCACAGCGGTTCCCACCGTTACGGGCGCACTCGGCATTATACCGAAGTTCTTATGGCCCATCTCCAAAGAGAAACGCGCCATGATGTATGACGAGCTTGCCATGCGCAGGCAGGAAGCGGTTGACGAGTATTCACAGGTTCCTGCCGGAACAAAATAAACGCTGAAAAAACCTCCCGTTATTGGTACATAAAATCCAATAACGGGAGGTTAATTTTTTATTTTCAGTCAACCACAACGCCCTTTTGGAGCAGAATGTTTGCATACAGTGCGCCTTCGCCTGTTGCGATAACCGCATACGCCTTTTTCGTTTCGTCATAAAACTTAAAGCGTTCCACGGTGCCGGTGACAGCCTTTGCGTCATAACCGTGGCTGTCAATTATTTTCGCGTATTCATCCCATATGGGCGTTTCAACCGTGTCACCGGGTGTAACCTCCATAAGCTTTACGGGCTTTTCAATATACGGGTCAAGCGGAAACAGCTTCAATATTGCATCAAGCAGCTCGGGAACGCCATGTCCGTCACAGCGGATAACATTACTGTTATTGCTTTCGGCAGGAAAGTTTCCGTCACCTATTACAATCGTGTCGCCGTGTCCCATTTCGCACAGAACCTTAAGCAGCTCCGGTGATAGAATTTTCGGTATACCTTTTAACATACTTTTTCCTCCGTTTAATTATTATGCAATGCTGATTTCCCATGCGTCATAGCCGGGCAGGTTCTTCCAGCATTTGAATGTCTTTGCCTCTTTGTCAATATACGCAAAGTAGAAAACATTTGGCTCGGTGTTCTTTGCGTTGTCAAGCGTCATGCTCTGGAAAAGGAACTGTGTTATACCGTCCTTTGTTTCATAGCCCTCACTGTGGTGATGGCCGTGCAGTGCCATAAGAAAATCGCCCTCACACTCTGTAAAATCATAGGGATGCTTCACGCCGCAGCAGTCAACAAACACGCCGGCGGTCTTGTTCTTGCGCGCCGCAAGCATATCAATAAAGGACTGCTTAACATTCGTAAACAAAGTGGCGTTGCCGATGAAAAATTCCGAACCGGTAAAGGTTTCACCGTTGCGTCTGATAATGGCATCCTTGAAAAGATAGGGATGTGAAAGGAAAACAATGTCACTTGCATCCTTCTTTGAAAGCTCTTCAACAATGAAATTCGCTTCTTTTGTTGTCATGCCGCCATCTCCGTAATTCCAGGGAAAATGCTTTGTATCAACTGCCAGATAGCGTACGCCGTATTCTTCATCTTCAACAACAAAGCCAACCCGAACGAGACGGAGCTACGCAGGACGACAATAACACTAAGCTAGAAGGACGGATGGGACGAGACTATCCAGACATCGCTTCTGGTGACACAGGCCAACG
>JAKSQS010000132.1 GCA_024404055.1 Clostridia bacterium
ACTCAATCAAATCACTGATAGTGTTTTGTTTTCGGTCTGCGCCGAATATGCCGCACGGTTGTCAGTTGATTTTTCCGTACAGCGATACCTTCTGTGCGCCTTCGTCAGTTCTCGGCTCGCGGTTGGGAGCCTGCTTCGGAGAGTCGTTTTTGGAACGGCTGCCGTTTCTGTAGCCGCCTCTGCCGCCCTGACGGTTTCCTTTGCTGCCTGAGCGACCGCCCTTGCCCGAAGGATTGGTGGGCTCAACACCCTCTTCAAGTGAAATCACAACTCTGCGTTCACTGTCGCTGCCGACAGAATGAGAGGTAACACCTTCAATAGCCTGAACTGCTGTGTGGATAATTCTGCGCTCATAGGGATTCATGGGCTCAAATGTGACCTTTCTGCCGTATTTAAGAACCTTTGCCGCATTCTTTGCCGCAAGCTCACGCAGAGTATTTTCTCTCTTTTCCCTGTAGTTGCCCACATTTATGGAAACTCTGACGCTTTCCTTGCATATTCTGTTTGCGGCAAGACGGGTAAGATACTGAATGGAATCAAGCGTTTCGCCTCTTCTGCCGATAATAACGCCGTAATCGTCTCCGCAGTCAAGAGTGATTGCTATATCATTGTCCTCCTGCGTAAATTCAGCCTTAACCTGTTCAAGTCCCATGCCCTTGATGATGCTGACAAGGTAATCAACAACATCCTGTGCGCCGCTTTCTTCATAATAAGCCCTGACCTTTGCGGGCGAGCCGCCGAAAAGACCGAGGGTCTTTTTCTTTCCATGGTCAATAATGTCAAATTTAATGTCGGCATCTGCGGGAGCTGCAAGAGCGGTAACCGCCGCCTGCTGCGCCTCATCAAGAGTGCTGCCCGTGCCGAATGCTTCTTTAATCATCGGTTATCACCACCGTATATAACGGTTTCTTTCTGTTTAGTTATTTCTTTGCTTAACCTTTTTCCAGCTTTCCTCTTCATGACGGCTGACAAAGGTTTCTTCCACCATCATTCTTGCAATTACCTTTCCGTTGCTGTGAGTCTTGCCGACGATAAGGGTCTGGAAAAATGCAAACAGGTTTGAAATTATCCAGTAAACGCCCATACCGGCAGGGAAAGAAATCGTGAGGAAAAGTGAAAACAGGGGCATACCCAATACAGTACAGCCCGCCATCTGCATATTGGCGGCATCCGGATTTGTCTTCTTCTGTCTGATAATGGAAACAAGACCCGTAAGAGCGGAAGAAATAAAAGCAAGTATGGGTATAAGTACGATAAGCTTTGATACAGTGCCTGCCGAAATATCTTTCGGAATATCGCCGAGATTTATACCTAAAATCTCAAAATCAAGGGATTCAATTTTTGAAACGATGTCTGCGGGAAGCTCCATAGCCTGCTTTATAGTACCGAAATTTTTGATAATATAAAGCTGTTCATAGCTGACCGCGCCCTTGCTTTCTTCAAAAATCTGCTTTATCGGCTCCTTCATCGCCTGTATTGTGGCACTGTCAATTTGCAGGATATATTCAAGCGGTTTTCTGATAATACCGTAAAGACCGGTAAGGATGGGAAGCTGTATCAGCAAGGGAAGGCATCCGCCTGCCGTCGCGCTGAACCCCTCTCTCTGATAGAGAGCCTGCGTATCCTGCTGTATGAGCTGGTTTTTGTCAGCCCCGGTGTAGTTTTTGTATTTTTCTCTGATTCTGTTGACCTTCGGCTGAAGTCTTGCCTGCTTTGCCATGCCGTTTTGCTGTTTTATTGTTGAAGGCATAAGCACAAGACGAAGCAGTATGGAAAATATTACTATGGAAAGAATATAGTTGCCGGGTATTCCGAGACCGCTTATAAAATGGTAAAAAGGTCTGAATACATATGCCAGCAGCATAGAGAAAAAGTCATAAAATTTTGTCATAGCTTTCCTCCGAGTTGTTATCCGCCCGGGACAGACGGCTCATCCCCTGCGGTGTCTGAGGTCGTGTTTTTCCCTTTTTGGCGGTACCGGGTCGTACCCGCCGGGGAAAAGTCTGTTACATCTTAAAAGTCTTAAAACAGCAAGTATACTCCCCTTGAACGCCCCGTGTATTTCAATGGCCTGCATTGCATAAACGGAACAGGTCGGATAATACCTGCACATCGGCGGCAGGTGAGGAGAAATATGCTTTTTGTAAAAATGCAGAAGTGACAGCAGAAAATTTTTCATTTGCTTATCCTTTCCGCGTTACGCTCCGGCGTTTTCCGTTTTCTTTATAACCTTGAGCTTTGTGAGCTGCCGCTCCATCACGGGAATAAGGTCGGTGCTTTTTAAATGCTTCGTCCTGCTTCTCGCAACAAAAACAATATCCCACGAGCCTATGTCATATTTTTTCGTGATTTCATAAAACGCCGCTCTGATTATCCTGCGCGAACGGTTGCGCTCAACTGCACACCCCGTTTTTTTACTCACCGTTATTCCGACACGACAAAAGCCTGCACGATTTTTCATTGCGTAAATAACCAGTGCAGGGTCTGTATCGGACTTTGCCCGATAATACATACGGGTAAAATCGGTATTTTGATTTATGGATGTGTACTTCAGCAATTCAATCAATTCCGTTCGCCGAAAATCGTTTTACACGAAAATCAGTATGTGAGCTGCTTTCTGCCCTTTGCTCTTCTGCGGGCAAGAACCTTGCGGCCGTTTCTGTCAGCCATTCTCTTGCGGAAACCGTGCTCCATCTTTCTGTGACGCTTCTTGGGCTGATAAGTTCTTTTCATCAGTATACCTCCATTCTTAATTGAAAATAAATGTTTTGCAGCTGCCGGAAGTAAAGAGGTTGTCGCCGCCGGTATACGGAGCCTTCGTATATGGCGTCGGGAAACTGCAAATGCGGCATTGCCGAATTAATCGCGGCATTATGCCCTGCGAAAAAGTATTATATAACAAGTACCGACACAATGTCAAGACTTTTGTTATTTAAATAAGGTAAAGAACGGAATTTCAACATTTCCGAGCTTTCTGATACCGTTTGTGTCGATAACATCCGAAATATTTCTTGCAACCTGCCTGTTCTTTATCGCCGCGCCGTTTTCAAAGCCGGCATCCGTTGCGGATACAAATACAGGCACATTCGCGCCCGTGTGGCTGCCGGTGGTATAATAATAGTTGCCCGTTTTTTCATCAAGAGTGATGCCGCCCGTTTCATGGTCAGCGGTAATAACGATAAGCGTATCGCCGTCAGCCTTTGCATAATCATACGCACTGCCGACAGCCTTGTCAAATTCATAAAGCTGCTTTGCCATATCATCCTTGAGATTGCTGTGGGATTTTTTGTCAATATGCGCACCCTCAACCATGAGGAAAAAGCCGTCTTCATCGGCACTCAAAAGCTCAATGGCTTTCATTGTCATCTGTTCGATTGACGGAGTGGTATCGTTTATTACGGCATTGCCGAAATCACTGTAACTGAACTGACCGAAGCTTCTTTCACCTGCTTCAAGCGCATTCATTTCAGTGGTGGTGGTTACAAAGGTAAAGCCGTTGTTTTCGGCAGCCTTCTTTGAAATATTGTCACTTGCACCGCCCCAGATGAGGTCTATTTTACTTCTTAACTGGTCGCCGCAGATGTCATCGCTCATATTTCTTGATGCGGCGTGCGCCGAAAAAGTACCGGGTGTCGCTCCGTCGGTCTTGTCCGTGGTAATAACGCCGGTGGCTTTCCCTTCCTCAATTGCAACATCGGTAAGATTAAGCGGAGTTAAGAAAGCCGCAAGAGGCTCGAAAATAAAGTTGCCGATGCCGCCGTTATATGTGCGAAAGCCCGTTGCAAGCGCAGTGCCGCCTGCCGCACTGTCCGTAACCGAGTCTGTCAGTGAACGGGTCATGCTCCAGCCCTGTACCGGGAAGGATTCCATATTCAGCGTTTGATTTTCAATATTCAAAGACTGCTTTGCGGCGCGTATGGTATTAATTCCCATACCGTCACCGATGAAAAGAATAACATTTTTATACTTTTTTACACCGTCGTTCTTTGCGCTTGCGCCGATACATACGGCACAGAAAAGCAATGCCGCAGTAAGAATAACCGAAATTGCCGTTTTAATGCTCTTTTTCATAACAAACCCTCAATTCATATTTTTTACAATCATATCATTATTTTACCGTAATTTCAAGAAAAAAAATATTTTTGTTGCAATTCCAAAACAACATAATGTATTATATAGTAAATAAAATCAGGGAGTGACAGAATGAATTTAGGCGAAAGAGTAAAAAAAGCCATCGGCGTTGAGGGCAGCTTTAAAGAAACCATTCTTCCGATGATATATTACAGCTGCACCAATATTTTCGCAGGCGGCGCAGGCTACATAATCGGACTTTATTTTCTCCCGTTTCTGACAGAGGTTGAAAACATTGACACAAATCTTGCCGGTCTTGTGGTTATGTTCGCAACGGTGTGGGACGCGGTAACAGACCCCGCTATGGGGATAATTACAGACCGTACTCATTCAAGGCTCGGAAAGCACAGAAAATATCTTGCCTTGGGTGCGCCCGTTTTGGCAGCCTCGTTCATTATGCTGTGGTGCTCGTTCGGCATTTCGGCAAAAGGTAATCCAACCCTTACGATGCTGTATTACACCCTCGTATATATGCTATATAAAACCGCTTATACAATTATAATGGTTCCGCATACGGCAATGCTGCCGGAAATGGCACCGGATTATTCGTTAAGAACGCAGTATGTTTCCGTGGGGTACCTTTTCAATTCCGCAGGTATGGTTCCGTCATTTCTGTTCGTTGCGTGTATATTCGGCTTTGTCAATATGAAGAATTTTTCATCGGATGACAGGGGACGCTTTATGTGGTCGGGCGTTGTACTTGCACTGTTTTACGCTGCCGGCGTTCTTATCACATTTTTCAAAACAAAAGAAAAAAGCTCCGAGCACAACGAATATCCGCATTTTGATAAAAGCTATGTTTTCAGAGAGTATGCGCAGGTATTCAGAAACCGCTCGTTCAGACAGTATTTTGTCATCAGTCTGTTTTATACCATGAGTACGGGCTTTTATAATAACACAAAATATTATCTGATACGGTATGTGGCAAATAAATCTTCTCTTTACAATCTGCTGACATCCGTTGCCGGTGTAGCGGAGGCTTCCGCTTTTCCGTTTAATTACGCGCTGACAATGAAATACGGCAAAAAACGCTGCGGCACAATTGTAACTCCGCTGATGATAGCAGGACTTGCCATCGGTCTTTTCGTACCTGAGACAGGCGGCGGTGCGAAATCATTGATTACTGCGGTACTGCTGTTTTTGAGCATGGTGCTTTATCCCTTCGGCTTTTCCGGCATAGGCTTTGTAACAAACAATATCTTTCCGGACATAACGGATGTTGACGAGCTGATAACAGGCAGAAGAAGAGAAGGCGTTATTTCCACCTTTTCAACACTGATAAAGAAAAGCGTGAGCGGTGTTATGTCCGCATTTGTAGGCTTTATTCTTAAGGGCTTTGGGCTTGTGACAGGGGACGCTGTGGCAGAATATGAAAAGCTGAACAATACCGTTTATCCGCAAAGTGCGGCAGGTATTTTAGGTGTCAGGCTGTGCGTTGCGGCAATTCCTCTTGTTCTGACTGCAATTTCGCTTATATGTCTGCGCCGGTTCAACATGACTAAAAATGACCACGATATGATAAGAGCAGCTATTGCAACAAAGAAAAAATACGGCTCAGTTAAGCTTACAAAAGAACAGATTACTATATGCGAACAAATTTCGGGACAGAAATTCTGCGATATGTGGATCGGTCAGAACAACGAAAGCACATTCACTGATGAAAACGGAGAAAAGAAAGAACCCGTTCTCGAAAAAGACGAAAACGGAGAATATATTATTCCGGATGCTCCGGAGGAAAATGAAACGAAAGAGGTAAATGTAAAATGAAAAAATCATCATTTTATTTAGGACAACTCACATGGGATCTGCCCGTCAAGACCGTAAACGTGATTCCGTTTCTTATCTGCAAGGCAAAGGGCTATAAGCAGGAAAAATTTAAAAACGCGTTTATAACCTATGTTCCGTGGAACCAGGGCGGACTTTCAATGGGTCTGTTCATATTTATGAAAGCAAACCATCAAAGTGAAACATGGACCTTCAACACAAGGGTGCATGAATACGGTCACTGCTGGCAATGCCTGCTTTTAGGTCCGCTTTATTACATAGTTGTTGCTCTGCCATCAGCAATATGGTGTCAGTTTTTTCAGAAATACCGCGAAAAAAACAATGTCTCCTATTACAAGCTGTATTGTGAAAGCTGGGCAAACGCATGGGGACAGAAGTTTTCCGGCATAAAAATGAAACCCGAAAACAGGATAAACGGGACAAAAAAGAATAAAAAATAATTATAAACGGGGAGTTGTTTTCAGCTCTCCGTTATTTTTTTCGTTATTTTAAAAAATTTTTTTAAAAATGCTTGACAAGTCGGATTTTATATAATATAATATGCAAGCGCTTAAGAGAAGTAGGCGCCGACATGGCGGTATAGCTCAGCTGGCTAGAGCACTCGGTTCATACCCGGGGTGTCGTTGGTTCAAATCCGACTGCCGCTACCAAGCAGTTACCGGGGAGACCCGTTGACATAAAATCCGTCATCCGACGGCATATACGGCCCGGTGGTCAAGCGGCTAAGACACCGCCCTTTCACGGCGGTAACACGAGTTCGATTCTCGTCCGGGTCACCA
>JAKSQS010000133.1 GCA_024404055.1 Clostridia bacterium
AGGGCGGTGCCGCTCTTCCTGTTAATGTACCCGGCGTTCTTCCCAACAAAATACTTGCCGGTATCGGTATTGCCGAAAAGGGCTATGCCGATATGGAAATCGTTGTTAATGCAAAGGGCGGACATTCCTCACAGCCTCCCAAGCATACCGCACTCGGTATAATGGCAACCGTAATACAGGATCTCGAAAAGCATCAGTTCAAGTCATCATTCAATGACAGCATGAACCAGCTTCTTGATACTGCGGCGAGAAATCTTACATTCCCGGTACGCCTTGTTTCCTGCAATCTTCCTGTTTTAAAGCCTCTCATTCTTCAGATATTCAAGCAGATCCCGCCTGCTGCCTGCATGGTAAGAACAACCACAGGTGTTACCATGGCAGAGGGCAGCCCCGCACCCAATGTTCTTCCGCAGAGAGCGGCTATAAATGTTAATTTCAGAGCCGTGCCCGGTGTTTCAACGCAGGATTTAATTGACCATATCAGAAAATCAGTGCGCTATAAGAATATCGAAATAAATGTTAAGGAAAGCAAGCTTGCTTCCATATTCTCACCCACGGATTCGAGAGCCTATAAGATTATAGAGGAGCTTTGCTCTTCCATAAACGATAACAGCATGGTTGTTCCCTTTATGGTTATGGGCGGTACGGATGCTTATAATTATGAGCCTATATGTGAGAATATATACCGTTACGGACCGTTTGTTGTCAATACAGGTCTTCTGCTTTGCACTCACGCAACAAATGAAAGAATACCCGTTAAGACAATGGCTGACGGACTTAAATTCTTTAAGAATTACATAAGAAGAGCTTCGGCGGAATAATTAAATAAAATAAGGGGCTGCGATGAAACTGTTTCATTTCGTCGCAACCCTGTTTTTTTACTGCTTTTTATCCATAAAGTCCATAAAGAGGTTCCAGTCCTCACGGCTTAAATAATGTGAGCCGCTTCTTAAATGAAAGCCTATTTCACCGTCCTGAAAATGCGTTCCGGGCTCGGGCAGACTTTTTCCTGCTATGAAGCCGTCACGGCCGAGAAATTCATATACCGGTGATGCTGCCTTGCAGCAGGCAAACTGAGCCTCGGGACACGCCCATTGGTCAAGAATTGCCGACGCAACATTAACGCGGCGCGGCGCAATAAGTGACAAAAGAAAATGCTGGTCAAACGGTAATTTGTCTTCATTGTCCGCATATTCTTTAAATGACGGGCAGAACCAGTACGGAAAAACATCGGTAATATTCTTTATATGCTCGGCTTTTTCGGAGTGAATACCTACCCTGAAAAGCGCGTCTCCGCAGCAGCCGGCATTGTTGGAATGAATAAAAGCAAATCTTTCGTCAAGCGCACCCGTGAGCAATGCGGTTTTTCCGAGACGGGAATGTCCGATAACGGCGAGCCTGTCTGTGTCAGCCCAGCTTTCCTTTTCAAGACAGTCAGCCACGCGCATTGCCGCCCATGCCCACATCATGATTTTTCCGGGGTCATCCGGTTTTCTTTCGCCCTGTATGAAACATGGGGCGATTCCCGTTGTGAAATCGTTGTCATCTGTTGTAACATCGTTATAATTTATTGAAACGGCGGCATAGCCTCTGTCGATAACCTCTTCCGCAGGGAAGTATTTATCCGGAACATCGGCATGGAAGTTCAGCAGAACGATTACGGGATGCTTTCCTTCTCCCGAGGGAACAACTTCTTTTACGGGAAATTCAATTTCCTTGCCGTTAACAACAGCGCATACACTGCCTTTTCTCACGGTTGCCTTTGAAGCAAATTCATTAATACTGCGTTCTTCTTTGAAGCATACCGATTCCGGCACAGGCAGGGGATTGCCGTATTCAAGGTATATAAGCTTTTTAAGCTCTTCTCTTTTTTTGTACCATTCTTCAACGGTGCTTACGCCGTCAAGTGCTGACGGGACAGAATATTTTTCAAATATATCCATTGCTTCGCCTTTCTTTGCTTTTCTTTTAAGTTTAATCTTTACAATCGGATAAAAATATAATATAATGATTATCCGAAATATTTACGGAGAGCACATCTGTGCATTTTAAAATAATGAGAAAATCACGAATTTATGCTGAAATAAATCTTGATGCCATTTGCGAAAACGCAAGGCGGATTAAAGAAAAAACGGGAAACCGCAGACTTATGGCGATAATAAAAGCGGACGGCTACGGTCACGGCGCACTGCCGATAGCACAGGTTTTGAGCCGTGAGGGGCTTGCCGACGCCTTCGGCATAGCCACGGTTGACGAGGCTGCGGTTTTGCGCCGCTGGGGAGTTCAGGAACAGATACTCGTTCTCGGATACACATTCCCGGAGCAGTACGGAACATTGCTTGAAAACGATATTACACAGACGATTTTTGATTATAAATCCGCAAAGCTGTTAAGCGATGCCGCATTGAGAAACGGAAAAACCGCTTGTGTACATATCAAGCTTGATACCGGCATGGGCAGAATAGGCTTTCTGCCGTGTGATGAAAGCATCAGGGACATTGTTGCGATAACAAAGCTTGAAGGACTTAATGTTGAAGGAATTTTCTCTCATTTTGCCTGTGCGGATATGAAGGATGACAGGGCTGTTTATGAACAGAAAAGGAAGTTTGATGCGTTCATTGAGAAGTTAGAGCAAAACGGTGTCCGCATTCCCATAAAGCATATATGCAACAGCGCCGGTATCATTGAATATGACAGCTGCTTTTATGATATGACAAGAAGCGGTATAATCCTTTACGGTCTTTATCCGTCTGACGATGTTGACAAAGCGAAGCTTCCGCTTATTCCCGCCATGAAAATACGCAGCCATGTTTCCTATGTGAAAACAATTGAAAAAGGTGATTGCGTAAGCTACGGCTCAACATTTGTTGCCGCGGGAAAAACAGTTGTGGCAACGGTTCCCATAGGCTATGGCGACGGATACCCGAGAACAATGCTGAACACCCAGAGAGTGCTTATCAACGGAAAATCCGCGCCTGTTATCGGCAGAATATGCATGGATCAGTTTATGGTTGATGTGACGGATATCCCCGGTGTAAAACAGGGAGACGGCGTTACCGTTCTCGGAAAAGACGGCGGAGATGAAATCACGGTTGACGAGATTGCACGCAACGCGGGAATCATCAACTATGAATTTGTCTGCGGACTTTCAAGGCGCGTTCCCCGTATTTACATATTCCGTTCAAAAACCGAAAGAGTGGTTGAGTATCTGCAATACTGATTATATACCGAGCTCGGTATATAGACCGAAGTGGTCGGAAAGAAATGTTCCGTCTTTTGCTTTATCGCGTATAACATTATAAACAAGCGGTTCAAAGCCGTTTTTAATGAAAACAAAATCAATGGGGGATATATCTTCTATTCCCGTATCGTCATATCCCTGATATGTACCGCATTTGTCTGTGACGGGTGCGGTATATTTTACATCCTTCATGGTCTGTGTCATTTTTGCGTAAACGGGGGCGTTTTCGTTTACATTGAAGTCACCGGTGCAGGCCACGGGACCGTATTTTTCAAGCTCGGCGATTTTTCCGAGAAGAACATCAACCTGCTGAAGTCTTGCTTCCTCCGAAACATGGTCGAGATGTGTGTTTATGTGTGAAAATGCCTTGCCGGTTTCTTTGTGTTCAAGCGTTGCCCATGTGCATATTCTCGTGCAGCAGGAGGTGGGAAATTTTGAGGGCTTGTCCGGTGTGTCCGAAAGCCATATCGTGCCGGAATCCTTTAATGTGAATTTGTCCTTTCTGTAAAAAACGGGACCGTATTCTCCGTCGTCATCGCCGTCCTCACGCGCAACGCCGACAAAACCGTATTCATCGCCCAGATACTTTTTCAAAAGCTTCATCCATTCCGGTGTCGCCTCCTGAAAGCCTATGCTGTCCGGGCGGCGTTTTATTATGCATTCGCACAGGCTCGGTGCGCGGAATGACGGTGCTTCAACACCTTCGCCGCAGCAGCGTACATTAAAGCTGATAACCTTTACCATGATGTTGTTTCGTCGGGCTTTATGCCCGGCTCTCCTTTTTATATATTTTCCGCTTCAAGCTCCTCAAGGCGCGAAGAAAGCTCTTCCCACTGTGTCATAAGCTCCTCCTGCCGCCCGTTTAGCCCGGCGGCTTTTTGCGTTAATTCAAGTACCTTTGAATAATCCGACGATACCTCCGGCAGCGCAAGCTCATTTTGTATTGCCTCAAGAATTTTTTCGGTATCTTCTATTTCCTTTTCGCAGCGCGAAAGTCTGCCTCTTGCCCAGCGCAGCTCGCTTTCGCGTTCTTTGCGCTGCTTATATGTGTTGCCTGTGTTTTCTTTTTTCGTTTCGGGCTTTGATTTTTCTTTTCTTACATAATGCTCGTTGAAATAGTTGTAATTTCCCGGGAAAACGGATATGCCGTTTTCATCCATGAACAAAATGCGCGTAGCAAGCTTGTTTATAAAATATCTGTCGTGAGAAATAACAAACAGAGTGCCCTCATAATCCCTGAGTGCCTGCTCAAGAGCTTCACGGGAGCCGATGTCAAGATGATTAGTCGGCTCGTCAAGCAGCAGCAGATTTGCGCCGGACAGCATAAGCTTTACAAGTGTTATTCTTGCGCGTTCACCGCCGCTTAAGGATGACACCTTTTTGTATACATCATCGCCTTTAAACAGGAACATGGCGAGTGCCGTTCTGATTTCAAGCTCCGTCATGGAGCGGTATCTGTCCCATACCTCGTCAAGTGCTGTTTTGCTTTCGTCAAGCCCCGACATTGTCTGGTCGAAATATCCGATTCTGACATTCGAGCCGAAAAAGAAGGTGCCGCTGTCCTGATTAAGTCTGTGCATGAGAATGTTGAAAAGCGTGCTTTTTCCGCAGCCGTTGTCACCGAGAAGGAACACCCTTTCTCCTTTTTTTACAGTCAGCTCAAGAGAAGAAAAAAGCTTTTTTTCTCCGTATGCTTTTGAAAGATTTTTGGCGATTATAACATCGTTTCCGCTTTCCTCTGCGGCTGTAAAGCGCAGCCTGATATTTTCAAGCTCCGCGTCCGGCTTTTCAAGACCGTCCAGAAGTCTGTCTATTGATTTCTGCTTGCTTGCGATGGTGACATAATTTCTTTCCATGCTGAAGGTTTTCTGCTGTGCTATAATGCCCTCTATGCGGGGAACCTCACGCATGGTGTTTTCATATGTTTTGCGCTGGAAATCAAGTCTTTCCTGTTTTAGCTGCATGAAGCGTGTGTAATTACCGTTTGAAACGGTCAGTCTGCCATGCTCCATTTCCATGGTCTTGTTTGTCACCTTATCGAGGAAAAACCTGTCATGCGAGATGATAATACAGGTACCCCTGTATTCCAGCAGGAAGCCCTCAAGCCATTCAACGCTTAATATGTCGAGATGGTTTGTCGGCTCGTCAAGCAGAAGAAAATCGGCTTTTGACAAAAGCAGCTTTCCGAGAGCCAGCTTGGATTTCTGTCCGCCGCTTAACGATGAGCAGGGCAGAGTTAAATCGGATTCCGAAAAGCCGAGACCGAGAACGGCTGAACGGGCACGGCTTTTGTATGAAAGTCCGTCTCTTCTTTCAAATTCCGTTTGCAGATATTGCTGACGCTCAATAAGTCTGTTTATGTCACCGTCATTATTTTCAATCTGTGACGAAATTTCTTCAAGCTCCTTTTCCGCCTCAATTACATCGCTGTAAGCGGTGAGCATTTCCTCATATACCGTGCGGCTGCCGTCACGGCAGACGTGCTGACTCATATATCCGGGCGTGCAGTTTTTTGAAATATATACATTCCCGTTTGTCGGCTCATATTCTTTTGTAAGTATTTTGAACAGCGTTGATTTGCCGGCTCCGTTTACGCCGATAAATCCGACCTTGTCGTGCTGAGCGATTTCAAAGCTGACACCGGAGAAAATCTCGTTTTCGCCGAATGACATGGATAAATCAACCGCGTTGAGTATTGCCATAACAGAATAGTTCCTTAACACAATTATTTTCTGTATATTTTACTATAATCTGTATATTTTATCAAGTATTTCAAATAAATATATTGAAAATTATATTTTTTAGTTATATAATACAGAATATAAAATTTCAGGAGGAAGCACAGATGACAGAAATTACAAAAGATATGACAATAGGCGATATACTCGATGCCGACAGCGCAACGGCAGTATTTTTCCTTGAAATGGGAATGCATTGCCTCGGCTGCCCCCATTCAAGAGGCGAAACGGTTGAGCAGGCGTGCGCGGCGCACGGCGTTGATGTAAATGAGCTTATAGCAAAAATAAACGCTTATCTTGCAGCCAAATAATTTTTGCCGGGATGCCGTATATAAATTCTGCGGTGTCCCGGCTTTTTTCTATTGCGGAAAGGAATACAAAATTGAAAAATATATCAAAGGTCGATGAAAGACTGAAAACCGCGGCAGGCTTTGTAAGACAGGGCAGCAGATTGCTTGATATAGGCACAGACCATGCGCATTTGCCGGTTTATCTTGTTAAAAGCGGAATATGTCCGTGCGCCGCTGCCGCTGATGTTGTTGCAGGTCCGCTTGCAGCGGCTCAAAGAACGGTTGCATCGGCAGGGCTTGAAGATAAAATCAGCCTTTATCTTTCGGACGGGTTTGACGGTGTCCCGGAAAACTGCGCCGATGATATTGTTATT
>JAKSQS010000134.1 GCA_024404055.1 Clostridia bacterium
AATCACCACCTTCTTTGGTACTTCCTCTTACTTCCCTTTTGTTCAGTTTTGAAGGAGTATTACACTGAAAAGACCGTGATTTTTTCACGGTCTTTTTTTCGGTTTATTTTGCCCATGCTTCCTTTCGCCCCCGGGTCATAGGTTCAAAAAAATAAATTTGTTTTTGTAATAAATACAGATTTATTTTGAGGTATTTGTATAATAGAATGAATCAAAAGGGGGAATGATTACGAAAAAAGTTATTTCAGTTATACTTGCGCTTTTTCTTGCTTTTTCGTGCACGGCGGCTGTGTGCGCTGAGGATGCGCTGCCCGGTATCGTCAAAGTTGCCGACTTTGTTTGACCCGGCACGGGTGAGGATGTTTATGCCGCGGTGCAGAATGTTATAGACACCAACCCGAACCGTACAATCCGGTTCCCGGACGGGGAATATATTCTTTCTCAATCCTTTTGCACTCCTGCCGACCCGGCAAAAAGTTTGGAGCTGCGAGGCAATGCCATTAAATTAAGGCTTTTGTATAGAAAAACCGTCCGGATTTGTTTTGTAGGGTGCGTTGCCCTCAACGCACCGAACCTGAACGTCGAAACCGTGTCGGGCTTTGCCGTAATATATCCCGAATAAATGTGTTGAACAAGTGAATATTTTACGGCGGTACGATGTGGGCATCGTACCCTACGATTCCCTGCCCCGTGCTTTTTATTGTAAAAAATAATTACCATTTGCAATTGTAAAACCTTAACTTAATGGCATTGAGCTGTGAAGGCGGCACGGGTGTCGGCTTCTGCTCGGAAGTCAGCAAATTCAATTCAAAGTGAATGACTGCCGCATTGATTTCCGCGGTGATATGGTCAATACCGTTTATGACGGAACTGTTACCGGTGACGGACAGTTCAACAATTTTATGTTTAACGAGGAAAATGTTAACGCGGAAATACGCTATAAGGTGTTCACAGACAACGGAGCCGTGCACCCGGCAAAAAATCTGTTTGACAAAATCAAGTCGTTTTTCATTGTGCTGATAAATTTCTTTGAAAGTCTGTTTAAGATAAAATAAAAAATACCGGCAGGGATATACTCTGCCGGTATTTTTGACTGAATGACACTTATCTTCCTGTAACTCTGAATGTATATTCCGCATCCGGGCTTTCTGCTTCATATAAGAATGAGAAGGTATAAGTTCCGTCATCTGCAATTTTTACGCTATATCCGTCATATCCGTGTTCTTCTGATGCGGTGACATATTCCGTCCATTCGCCGTCTTTAAGAATTTCAATCGCGGGTGCTTTCATGGAGGTAAATCCCTCAACAACAACTGCATTGTTGTTCCTGCCGCCCTTCACGGTAAATTCGGCTTTGCCGTTTTCAGCTCTGACAACGTGAATAATATCATCTTCAACAACTGTGCCTGTTTTTGCTGTCACGGCGACAGGCTTCAGCGCGCTGTCCTCGCGCACCTTCATAACCGTATCATAGCTTTCTTCTCTGCCTGTGCCCCAGGGGAGAAGCACCATATTCAGCTCGATCGTATCACCTTTTTTGAAGGTGATAACATCCGCATCGAGGGTGAGAATGCCGTTTGTCATGTCAGCGGTGGAGCTGTCTCTGAACACAAACGGAATATTGCTCTCTTTACCGCTCACTGTGATTTTGCTGTCGCGGATAATCAGCGCAAAATTGCAGCCGAAGCAATTGTCTATCTGATATTCCGTGTCGTCTGTTACATCATAAAAACCGTAAACCGGAGCCTCTGTGCCGAGAGTATAAAACCTTACTTTTTCGCCGGTGTACACATCAACGGATTCCGGTTCATTGTTTTCGTTAAGGAAGCAAGCTTTGTTAAATTTTACAAATCTGCCGTCGAAATTGAAAAGCTCAAATTCGTTTCTGAAATCGCGGTAGGTAACATCCCTGTCAAATTTAACCTTAACAGTGTAATAGGTACGGTTTTCATCCGTTTGCGGCATTTCAGCGTGGCGCAGCGTAAAGGTGAAATCGCCGCAGTCATCAACATAGGTGTTTCTGATGTCACAGTATGCAAGCCCGGTTGAAGCTATTTCGGTTCCGGCAAGCTCGTTGTAGTAAACGGTATTCCACACCTTATTTGTATGGGACATGAATTTAAGTATTCCGACGGAATTGAACTGCGGCTGACCTGACCAGATATTACCGGAACGGCAGCGGAAATCGGGGAGGGTCCAGCCATCCTTTTCAAATACGAAATACGGAGCTATACAGTTGGATTCCGTTGTGCCGGTTGAAATGTGATAATATGAGGTGTGAAATTCAATTGATGAAAGCTGCTTTATAGGGAAGCAGCCCCAGTTCTGATAAAGGTCAACGAGGGTAAAATCAAGCTGTTCGCCGCCTCTTACACACACCGGGAAGAATGCGTCGCCGTACTGATAATCTTTAACGCTGTAAAAGGGTTCGCCGCCGTCATCCCGGAAGTTCTTGCAGACCTGAACCTCCATGGGGACGAGTTGGTTTTCACTGTCAATTATTGCCGCTGCTTCCAGACAGCCGGAAAGACCGTAGCTTCTGAAATAGACCGTTCTGTCATCGTTTGAGCTTATGCTTATCGGTGCGGTAAACTGCATCTGCGGATTATCATACGCAGTCTGAAAATCTGTACCGTCCATCTGAACGGTGTAAACGCCGCGAAGAGCATCATAGCCGAGATAGGTTGAATTTGCCGTGCCTTTTTCAACCGTAATGCCTTCAAGAGGATTGCGCTCCTCATATGCAGCTTTTTCAATTCCGTCAAAGGAATGTGTGCCGTCCGTATAAACGCGGCAGCCGAAGGTGATTTTATTCAGTTCATATCCTCCGCTTTCCGTGTAGTCGTTAAGTCCGGCTGACGGGTCAAACGCGGCATACTGCTTCACGGTGTAGCCGAGAGCCCCGAGTGTGACAGTGAGCTTTTTTGTTGAACCGTCAGAGGGAACAATAAAGCCGACAACGCCCGTATCTTTTGTGTCGAATGCGATATATTCAACGCTTTCACTGTCTATGCAGTTAATTTTATTGTGAATGCCGTTTTTATCTTTTATCGCAAGACCGGTTACGGATGTATAGGGAATTGTGTATTTGCTGCCGAAATCAAACAGTTTTTCTGTCGGTTTATCGGCAAGGAACGAATACTGAACATACAGCCTGTCGGAAAAAACATGAAATGCCTTGTCAACCTTGAAATTACATTTTGCAAGGTCTCGTATGTGACACTCATAGTAATATTCGCCGAGCCGTATGGTGTTCACTCTGCCTGTTTCCGTTGAGTTTTCAAAGCTGTGTTCCACGCCGTTTTTATCCGTGTAGAAGGTTCTGAAGCCGTCAGTGAAATATGCGTTGCCGTTTCTGTCGGTGAGGTCTGCGGTTTTTTCGACACCTGCAAGCTTATGTGTTACAACCGCCATGCTGTTGCTCATGCGGTAGGCTTTACGCGCCGTTGTTGTATACACCGCCTGCACAGCGTTTCTTGCGTTTTTTGCATATTCGGCGGTGGTAAGCATCGGACTTTCGTTTTTGTCCGCTAGCTCAACAACCTAGGCTTCGGGTCTTTTTTCGTTTATTTTCACTTTTTTCACTCCCATGCTGACAGTTACCGCGTTAAGCAGCGACAAAATTAAAGCGATGAATTGAGTAAAGCTCATAAAAATCATCCTTTCAAGAAAGTTTCTGTTTCCATATTATCACAGTGCGCAAGGTAATTCAATATAAAATTTACCGGTGTACCGACATAAAGTTGACGGCGCACCGGTTATGGTATATAATTCTGTTATTCAAGCAGCTCCTGTTTATAGTCGTTGAGGATCTCGTTGGTTTCGATAATGTTTTTTTTCATGTTGATGCAGTGAATAATGATGCTGTCACGCGGCATTCTTACATATAGTTCTGTCAGCTCACTCATCTTAAGCAGGGTCTGCGTTTCCTCAATATTCAGCTCCATACCTATGGCGATCATCAGCATTTTGTTTCTCGACGGGTTCTTTTTTGTTCCGTTGAAGATCTGGTAGGCGTAATTTTTATCAAGATTGCTCCTTTTGATAACATCGCTTTTATTCAGGTTTTTGTTGCGCATCATCGTTTCAAGATACTGCGAAACAGAGCCGAAGAAAAGCTCTCCGACCTGATTTGAGAAAAAAACTTCATATTTCTTTTCTGATTTGAGAATTTCCATGAGCTCACCGGTCGATTTATCCATCATTTGATCTATTCCTTTCTTTTATATTATACAGCACTTGTCAAGGAGGTGAAAGTCTTGTATGAAATAATTAAAATAATAAACGAAACGACCTTCATCGGTTGTCGGGACGCTGATGTATACATAATGAAAAAAATACATATTGAAGACAGCGCAATATACAAAAAGCTTATGGGTATTTCCTGTGAAAATATTGCGAGAGTGTTTGAGCTTACGGTTATTGACGGCGATTTTTACGCTGTATGCGAATATGTAAACGGCTGCACGGTAAAGCAATATTATGAACAGCACGGCAATTTTACGGATTATGAAGTAAAAAAGTTTGCCTGTCAGCTTTGCGACGGGTTGAATGCCATACATTCCGCAGGTATCGTTCATCGCGATATCAACCCGAATAATGTTATGCTGACAAATGACGGAAACGTAAAGATCATTGATTTCGGTATTAGCAGGGTAAAAAAAGAAAACCTGTCGGCAGATACTCAAATACTCGGTACACACGGATACGCGGCGCCGGAGCAGTACGGCTTCAGCCAGACCACAGGCAAAACCGATATATACGCTGTGGGCGTGCTGATGAATTATATGAAAACCGGATGTCTGCCGGCGGAAAAGACCGCTGCCGGAGAAATCGGAAGAATAATCGGAAAATGCATACAGATGGACGAAAACAAACGCTATAATGATGTAATGCATTTGAAGCGGGCGTTATGCGGCGGCAGCAAATTCCGGCGTGTGTTAAGCTATGTTCCGGGGTTCAGTCAAAGGATCGTTTACCGGGAAATTCTTGCAGGTATTTATTACTTGCTCGCAGCGGACCTGACCTTATATTTCTTTACCTCCGGGACTGTGGATGAGGACGGGATCAAGCCGTGGCAGCTGGGAATTTTCGTTTTTATCCTGCTGTTTTTGCCGGTTCCGTTTATCGGAAACAGCGGAAGCTGGACGGAAAAACGGGCGTTTGTAAAGAATAAAAGCAAGCAGAGAAAAATAGCTGTTCGTTTCGGACTCGGTATCGGCGTTACGGCTGCGGTGCTTTTTCTTTACATATTTATTTTAAGCTGACAGCAATAATTATAATGCAAAAAAATTGACCGTTGGTGTGCTGACAGCACACCAAACCTCCTTTTTTTTGCTGTATAATTGCGGCAACAGATAAAGGAGGTTAAATTATGTCTGCAAAAATGAAAAACTGCAAGGTATGCAATGCCGAAATCGCTTCAAACGCAAAGACCTGCCCGAGCTGCGGAGCGAAGAACAAAAAGCCGATTTATAAAAAGCCGTGGATCTATATTATTGCGGCGGTGATTGTCGTAATTGTCATAGCCGTGTCGGGCGGAGAAAAACCGGTGGAAATTGACTATTCAAATCCGGAAATTGTTGTTGCTGCCGATGACATTTTGAGTGAATATCTCGCAAACAGTGTAAATGCCGATGAAAAGTATAAAGACAAGGTTGTTGAGGTCAGCGGAAAAGTCGGAGCTATTAACGAAGCGTATTTCAATATTGATGGCGACGATGACGACAATATGTTTTACAGTGTTGCTGTTTATTATGCCGCGGACCAGGGCGACACCATCAGACAGCTGAAAAAAGACAGCAAGGTTACTGTTGTCGGCCTGTGTAAATCAACAGATGTTTTTTCCGATGTAAAGCTTGAAGAAGCAAAAATAATAGCCGAAAAGAGCAATCTGACACAGACAACTGCTGCCGCACAGTCTTCCGGATCCGATAACGGTTCAAATACGGAAGCACAGCAGAAAGAAAACGCGCAGCCGGAAACGGTTGAGGTTGATATTGATACTCTGCTCCAGGATTATGAAAACAATTCCGTTGCCGCCGATGATAAATATAAAGGCAAAAATCTGATAATAACAGGCGGAGCAATTAACGATATTTCAGATAAATATGTCCGTATCGAAGGCTATGACGACATGATCTGGATGTGGGTTAATGCCTATTTTTCATCAAAAGAACAGATTTCATCTTTGAAAAACGGAGATAATATAACCGTTAAGGGTATATGCAGAGGCGATGACTTCGGCGATATAAAAATTACAGATGCGACATTTGAATAATTGATATATTTCCTTTCTTTCGGGCTGTGACGGGTGATAAACCTGCCACAGCTTTTCTCTTTTCAAATTCCCTGTGAGAAGAATATTTTCCTTGACAAATACATATGAATATGATAACATATGAATACAAAAACATATGAATATATATTCATGTGAATGAAGGTGAATATATGGAACATAATCACGATGAAATTTTGTGCCGTGTGCGGCATGACCTGCCAACGGATGAGCTGCTTTGCGACCTTTCCGATTTGTTTAAAATTTTCGGTGACACAACAAGGGTGAAGATCCTTTTCTCTCTGTTTGAAAGTGAAATGTGCGAGTGCGCCATCGCGGAGCTTCCCGGGAT
>JAKSQS010000135.1 GCA_024404055.1 Clostridia bacterium
CTCAAGCTCCGCAGAAAGAAAATCATCCTCCGCGATACCGTATTTTTCATTCAGTATATTCAGAATATTCAGCTTCACCGTCTCACTGCCGCCATCGCATTTAAGCTGTCTGCTGCCGATTATGATATTAAGCTCCTCACCGGCTATACCCTCGGAAAGCGTTCTCTTCCCCTGCTCCGCTCCGAGGTGGGGCAAAATATCGGAAATCATAAATCTCGGCTCTCCGTCCTTTTCACCGACGCATACATCAACCTGCGTTCCGTCGGAAAGAATAACGGTTCCGTGAAGTGAAAGCGGCATAACCGGCCACTGATATTTTTTAATTCCGCCGTAATAATGCGGCTTGAAATACGCAATTTCATCGCTTTCATATACGGGCTGCGGCTTGAGGTCAAGGCGCGGAGAATCAATATGCGCCGCCGCTATGCGAACACCGTCAAGAAGGCTCTTTTTGCCTATAACCGCAAGAATAACAGCCTTCCCCCTGTTATTCACATAAACCTTATCCCCTGCCGCATATTTTTTTGACTTGTCAAACCTTGAAAATCCGTTTTTCTCGGCAACGGACACCGCATATTTTACACACTCGCGTTCGGTTTTGCAATCCGTAAGAAAGGACATATATCCGGCACAAAATTCATCTGCCGCATTTATTTCCTCATCGGATAAAATACCGCTCGCGTGTTTTTTTTTGCTTAAAAGCCTTTGCTTAAGCTCTTCATAATCGCTCATAATCTGCCTCCGTAAAAAAATATTTCAATCCGCATATTCCGACAAAATAAATGAAACACACGGATTATAATTACTGTCGGTTCTCAATCAGGGAAATGATTTGCCGGGTTTTCTCTTCAAGCTTTTCAAGCTCTTCGTTTTCAATAACATAATCGGAACGGGAAAGATAGTATTCATCGTTATACTGTGCGCAAATTCTTTTCATTGCAGCTTCAACACTTATACCGTCCCTTTGAATTATCCTCGAAAGCCTGACGCTTTGCGGCGCGGTCACATAAATCACGCATTCGCACTGTCTGTCAATGCCGCTTTCAAAAAGTCCGGCAGCATCAAACACGGCATACCGAAAGCCGTTTTCAAAGGCCTTTTGCGCCATTTCAAGGGATTTTTTTATAATTGCCGGATGTGTTATTTCATTTAAAGCCTGCGTGCTTTCCCTGTCGGCAAAAGCGCGGGAGGCAAGCAGTGCTCTGTCAAGACAGCCGTCGTTTTTTATTATATCCGACCCGAACCGCGCCGCAAGGCCGCAAAGAACGGGAGAACCCTTTTCAACCACCTGCCGCGCCACCGCGTCACCGTCAATAATATAATATCCGTTTTTTTGCAGAATATCTGCAACAGTGCTTTTTCCGGCTCCGGTCTGCCCGGTAAGACCTATAAGCTTGCCCATATTACACCTCACACATCAATAAGATTGAACGCCGCAGCCCTTATAAGCCTGTTGAAAACCGCAAGTCCGACGCCGCTGCTGTCCGGGCAGCGGACAAACACCCTTTTCGTGCCCCTGCGGTCAAACTCACGCAGAGCGTCAAACAGCTTATGTGCCTGTGTTAAAAGGTCTTCGCGCTTTCCGTAACAAAGGCAGGGCATATTTATTATCTTTTCTTCACCGTCAAAGCAAAGTGCCTCATCCCCGTCACAGCGGTTTTCGTTTATGTAACGGCAGAAGCCCTCTATTGAGCCGCGCAGAATAATCACCTGCGCATCGGGAGAATAGTGCATATATTTCATACCCGGTGAAGCCGCCGCAGTGCCTTCTGCAAGCTTATTGTACACGGCATCGTTAATTTCAAGCTCACCGAGCACATCAGTAAGCTGTTCGGGCGTTATTCCGCCGGGTCTTAAAAGCACGGGAACATCACCCGCAAGGCTCACCACCGTGGATTCAACGCCAACATCACATTCGCCGCCGTCAACAATGGCATCTATCTTCCCGTCCATATCATTGACAGTGTGCGCGAAGGTGGTCGGGCTCGGTTTTCCCGAGATATTCGCGGAGGGAGCCGCAAGCGGAACACCTGCCGCACCGATAATTTCCGCTGCCGTTTTATGTGACGGCATACGAACCGCAACAGTGTCAAGCCCCGCGCTCACCTCATCGGGTATGGCATCGGATTTTTTCAGAATTACAGTCAACGGACCCGGCCAGTAAGCCTCTGCAAGCCTTCTGGCGTTTTCGGGTATATCGCTTACAAGCTCGTTCCACTGTGAAAGCGCATTTATGTGCACTATCAGCGGATTGTCCTGCGGTCTGCCCTTGGCGGCAAATATTTTTTTGACAGCCTCACCGTCAAACGCGTTTGCCGCAAGGCCGTAAACCGTTTCCGTGGGTATGGCGACAAGTCCGCCGTTTCTCAATATTTCGCCCACCCGTTCAAGCTGTTTTTCGTCTGTTTCATATCTGAAATCATATTTTTCCGTGTTCAAATCAAACATTCCCCTGTGATTTTAATTTTTGAGCTGTATCAGCGGTAATAAGCGCGTCAATAATTTCATCAAGGTCGCCGTCAAGAACGGAAAGGATTTTGTAAAGCGTAAGCCCTATTCTGTGGTCGGAAACCCTGCCCTGCGGATAATTGTAGGTCCTTATTCTTTCGCTTCTGTCGCCTGTGCCAACCTGTGATTTTCTTTCGTCCGCGATGCTTGCCGTCTGCTTTTCCCTTTCAGCCTGCAAAAGTCTTGAGCGCAGAACCTTCATCGCCTTATCCTTGTTTTTATACTGACTGCGTTCATCCTGACACTCAACCACCGTGCCCGTCGGAAGATGGGTTATTCTGATGGCGGAATCCGTTTTATTTATATGCTGTCCGCCCGCGCCGCTTGAACGGAAGGTATCGATCTGCAAATCGGCGGGATTTATTTCAATTTCAACATCCTCAGCCTCGGGCAAAACAGCCACGGTAACAGTGGAGGTGTGTATTCTTCCCTGACTTTCCGTTTCGGGTACGCGCTGAACGCGGTGAACTCCGCTTTCAAACTTGAAGCGTGAATAAGCGCCCTCGCCCGTCACCATAAAGCTGATTTCCTTAAAGCCGCCCAGCTCCGTCGGATTGGAGTTTATAACCTCTGTTTTAAAGCCTTTTGTTTCGGCATACATCGAATACATTCTGTAAAGCACACCGGCAAAAAGAGAGCTTTCCTCTCCGCCTGCGCCGCCCCTTATTTCCACAATAACATTTTTGTCATCGTTCGGGTCTTTCGGCAAAAGCAGTATGCGAAGCTCGTTTTCCGTTTTTTCAAGGTGCTCAAGCGCGTCCGGCAGCTCCTCCGCTGCAAGCTCGCGCAGCTCCTTTTCAATACCGGAGGCGGAAAGCAGCTCGCGCAGCTCCCTTTCCCCGTCAACCGCTTTTTTATATTCCCTGTATTTTTCGACAACCGGGGTAAGCGTTTTCAGCTCCTTCATCAGTGCGCGGTATTTATCCATATCCGCCACAACATCCGGCTCAAAAAGCAGCCCGTTTATTTCTTCAAACCTTTTTTCAACATTGCTTAAATCTACCATACGGCGTGTTTCCTTTCAGTTTACCGCTCAATGCTTTTTATATTTTTTTCTGCGCGGCTGCGCTTTACCATAATTTCATGCCCGCACTTTTCACATTTCAGCTTGAAATCCATACCGCTGCGAAGCACGGCAAAGCGGTTGCCGCCGCAGGGATGAGTTTTTTTCATAACGAGTATATCACCCGGTCTGACATCCATGAAAATCACCGCCTATCATAAACCGTTATTTATCAGCATATTATAGCACATACTTTGATGAATATCAAATGTTATAAAAATAATTTTTTAATGAAAGGGTCGTTACAAAAATGAAAAAGTATATGCCGGAAGGATACCTTATCCGTACACAGGAAAATCTTAATTCTCTTATGAGTGTTTCTGCACTCAATCAGGCGTATTCACTCGGGAAAACACTTGAAGCAAGAGTTACCATGTGCGACAAGGAACACAATCTGCACGTTGACCTCGGCTGTATGAAGGGAATAATCCCGAGAGCTGAGGGCGCACTCGGAATAGACGACGGCACCGTGCGCGATATAGCCATTATTTCAAGGGTCAATAAGCCCTGTATGTTCAAAATAAAAGGCTTTGAAAACGATGAAAAAGGGAATCCCGTGGCAATTCTTTCACGCCGCGAGGTTCAAAGCGAATGTATGAAGGAATATATACGCAAGCTTATCCCCGGCTGTGTTATTGACGCGGTGGTTACACATATGGAGCCCTTCGGCGTTTTTGCCGACATCGGTGCCGGAATATGCGCCCTGATGCCCATTGACAGCATTTCCGTTTCCCGTATTCCCCACCCGGATGCGCGTTTCACCGTCGGTCAGAAAATACGCGCGGTTGTGAAAAACGCGGATGCCGACGGCAGGATAACACTGAGCTGCAAGGAGCTTCTGGGCACATGGGAGGAAAACGCCGCCCGTTTCAAAAGCGGAGAAACAGTGCCGGGAATAATCCGTTCCGTTGAAAAATACGGCATATTCGTTGAGCTTACGCCAAATCTTGCCGGACTTGCCGAATATGTGCCGAATGTTTCAGCCGGTCAGTGCGCCGGGGTATATATAAAAAACCTGATACCGGAACGCATGAAAATCAAGCTGATTATCGTTGACGCGTTTGACGCGTCATACCCGGCACCGCAGACGGAGTTTTATTTCAACGGGGACTTTATGAACAGCTGGGTATATTCCCCGGAATGCTGTCCCAGAAAAATAGAGACCGTTTTTTCGGATTTATCATTGACCGATACGGCTATTTAATGTATAATAGGAATGCAGAAAATAAAAAGGACGGTAAAAACCGATATGAATATAAAAAAAGTGCTCAGGCTTTCAGCCTGTCTGATACTTATTGCAATAACAGTTTTCTGCCTTGCCGGATGTAACGGCAGGGCTGCTGTCGTTATGGAAAACGCAGGCGTCAGCGACGGTGTTTTCGCATACTATCTTGACAAAGTGCTCACCGACCCGTCCGGTTATGGGTTAAACGGGGAGGCATCCAAAAAAGAGGCGATTGATGCTGCGGTAAAGCTTTGTGAGGAGCATATCGCCGTAAACTCCATATGCCGCGAAAACGGCTATAGGCTGACAAATCTCGACAAATCCTCCGTCGCAACGGATACGGAAAATTACTGGGGTATGTTTTCCGCTTACTATGAAAGCATAGGGATGCAAAAGCAGGATCTGACTGCCGTAAAGGAAAATGAGGCAAAGCGTGAGCTTATCACCGAAAAGCTTTACGGTACAAACGGCAAGAGCCCGGTAAAAAAGGAAAAGCTGATAAAAGCACTCAACAGCACCCGCGTGGGCTTTAAGGCGATAACGGGTTATTTCACCAAAATTGACGAAAGCGGTGTTGAAGTGCGCTGCTCCGGTGAAGAACGCGCCGAAATAACAAAGGCCTTTAAGGAAATGGCGCAAAGAATAAATAACGGGGAAAAAATAGAAGCGCTCAACAGGGAATACAACAAAAGTCAGGGACTTACGGGCGCGAATAAGCTTTCCGTAATAGTTATCAGCAGCGATGACACAACATATTCCGACGACTTTTATGCGCAGGTCAAAAAGCTCAAGGTCGGCAGTGCCGGCGTGGTCGAGCTTGACGACTATATTTATGTTATCCTCCGCACCGATATTTCCTCAAGCTCATACCTTGAAATGTATTCAAGAGATATACTGAAATATCTTAAAAGCGGCGATGTCAATAAAATGATAGATGAAAAAATTGAGCAGTGGGGGCACGCAAAGCGTCATTCGCTTTCCGGCATTTACTCCCATGTTGCGCAGGAACACAAATAAAAAAAGGAAGTAAAGATTATGAAAAGGATTATTTGTTTTTTAATTTGCGCATTAATGCTGTTCGGCACACTGTGCTTCAGCTCATCCGCAGAAGAAGCGGTTATTGAATCTCCTCATCCCTACCCGAACAGCAGCAATACCAAATTCAGCTATACCGCCGATGAACCGGCAGATTTTCTTGCTGTTGTATTTTCCCCTCTTACCGCCGTTGAAAATAAATATGACCGCATTTATATTTATGCGTCAGACAGGCAGGCAGCTACACGGGCACCGAGCTTTCCTCCAAAACCGTTCTTGTGAAGGGAAACAGCTTTTCGGTTCGCCTTGTCAGCGATTCAAGCATCAACGCTTACGGGTTCAGCATAACGCAGGTTATGCCGGTAAGCCGTGATGAGCTCTGTTCGGTAACACTTCACACAGGCATTGAGGGAGAAGAGCCTTACAGCACTTATTTATCCAAAAACAGCGGCATTGATTTGGCTGTTTCACTGCCCTCCCCCGCAGTATACGGAAAAGCCTTTGCCGGATGGGCATACGAGCCCGACGGGGATATTGTTTTAAGCGATATTTCCGATATAAAAAACATCATCAACGGCAGAGAAAGCATTGAGCTTTACGCGAAATGGATAACGCCGTATCTCGC
>JAKSQS010000136.1 GCA_024404055.1 Clostridia bacterium
TAGAATCCCCCGGACTTTCGGCGGCTCCCGCAACGGGAAAATATGTTGCCGATATAATCATTTCCATGCTGCCGGACGCAAAAAAGAAAGATAATTTCAATCCCGTAAGACCGGCTCCCGTGAGATTCAGGGAAATGAGCACGGATGAGCGCAAAGCACTTATTGAAAAGGACAAGCGTTACGGCAGAATTATCTGCCGCTGTGAAACGGTGACTGAGGGCGAAATTATCGACGCGATTAAAGGCCCCGTCGGCGCAAGGGATATGGACGGCGTTAAAAGAAGAACAAGGGCGGGTATGGGTCGCTGTCAAAGCGGCTTCTGCGGCTCCAAGGTTGTGGAAATACTTGCAAGAGAGCTCGGCGGCTGTGTCAACGAGGTGACAAAGTTCGGCGGAGAATCGAAAATAATATATGAAAGGACGAAGTGAGGTGTGTGCGATGTTGAATTATGAGCTTGCCGTTATAGGCGGCGGTCCCGCAGGTATGGCTGCGGCACTTGAAGCAAGAGAAAACGGCGTACAGAAAATAATTATCCTTGAAAGAGCTGCCACCCTCGGCGGAATACTTGAGCAGTGCATTCATGCCGGCTTCGGTCTTCATTATTTCAAGGAAGAGCTTTCGGGTCCCGAATATGCCCACCGTTTCATTGAAATGGTGGAAAAGACGGATATTGATGTTAAGGTTGACACCATGGTTCTCACCATAGACGGGGATAATGTCATCACCGCGACAAACAATGCGGACGGGCTTATTGAAATCAAGGCGAAGGCTATCGTGCTTGCCATGGGCTGCCGCGAAAGACCGAGGGGGGCCATTAATATTTCGGGCAGCCGCTGCTCCGGCATTATGACGGCAGGCACGGCGCAGAAATATGTTAACATTGACGGCTATATGCCGGGACATAAAATCGTTATTCTCGGCTCCGGCGATATAGGACTTATCATGGCGAGAAGAATGGCGCTTGAGGGTGCGGATGTGAAGATGGTTTGCGAGCTTCAGCCGTATTCAAACGGTCTTACAAGAAATATTGTGCAGTGTCTTGACGATATGGGCATTCCGCTTAAACTGAGCTGCACTGTTGCCGCAACCCACGGCAAGGACAGGCTTGAGGGCGTTACAATTGTTAAAACAGATGAAAAGCTCCGTCCCATTCCCGGCACGGAGGAATATGTTGAATGTGATACCCTGCTTCTTTCCGTCGGTCTTATTCCCGAAAATGAGCTTACCCGTATGGCAGGCATAGAGCTTGACAGGGTGACAAACGGCGCGGTGGTTGACGAATACCGTCAGACAAGCAAAGCCGGCGTGTTCGCGTGCGGAAATGTTTTGCAGGTTCACGACCTTGTTGACTATGTAACGATTGAAAGCAAGCTTGCAGGTGAAGGCGCGGCAAAATTCATCAAGGGTGAAATGGCGTGCGGAAAGCAGGTTGAAACGCAGGGTGTTGACGGAGTAAGATACATTGTTCCGCAGAAAATCAACAAAGAAACGGATAAGGATGTTAATCTTTATTTCCGTGTCGGTTCGGTATATAAGGGCGCAAAGCTGGTTGTTACGGCAGGGGAGCAGGTTATTCTGACAAAGAAGCGTCCCCGTATGTGCCCGAGCGAAATGGAAACAGTTACAATAAAGAAAGAGGTTATCGAAGCAATTCCGGACGGCGTTAAGCTTACGGTAAAGGTGGAGGAATAAACGATGATAAAAAATATTGTTTGTGTTGCCTGCCCTATGGGCTGTCCGATTACCGTCACTCTTTCCGACGGCGGCGAGGTTCTGGAGGTTAAAGGCAATACCTGCCCGAGAGGCAAGGCATATGCCGTTACCGAATGTACGGCTCCCACAAGGATGCTCACTTCAACCGTGAAGGTTACGGGCGGCAGAACCGCCATGGTTCCCGTCAAGACCTCCGTCCCCGTTCCCAAAGGAATGATGCTTGATGTGATGAAGGAAATCAACGCGGTTGAAATTGCGGCTCCCGTTACAATCGGACAGGTTATTATTAAGGATGTTCTTGGCACCGGAGCGGATATAATAGCTACCAATATGTGCTGAGAAGACAGAAAAGACAAGGGACGGTTCTATGTCCTGCGGAGCCGTTCCCTTGTTCTTTCATTAAAAAAATAAAAAAGCTGTCATCGGGAACCGTCCCGATGACATTTATTTACAGTCATATTATATTTAAAACAGTATCGCTGTTGCCACTGCGAAATATATCAAAAGTGACAGGGAGTCCACAATGGTGGTGATGAAGGGGCTTGCCATAACGGCAGGGTCTAATTTCAGCTTCTTTGCAATAAGAGGCAGAGAACCGCCGATAATCTTTGCAGCAAGCACGGTGAAAGCCATGGCAATGCAGATAACCGCCGCCACAATCGGTGACACCGCTTCATTTCTTAAAAGGAATCTGTCAACGAGCATGACCTTGCCGAAGCAGGCAACGGCAAGAGCAACGCCGCAAAGCACCGCTGCACGGATTTCTTTCCATATTACCTTGAAAATATCGGAAAATTCAATTTCTCCGAGGGAAAGAGCGCGTATAACGGTAACGGCGGACTGGGAACCGGAGTTTCCGCCTGTACCCATAAGCATGGGAATGAATGAGGTGAGAACCGCCTGCGCCATCAGTGCGCTTTCAAAGTGGTTGATTATCATACCCGTAAAGGTTGCCGAAACCATCAACAGCAGCAGCCACGGTATACGCTGCTTAAAAAGGTCAAAGGAATTGGAGCGAAGATATGTTTTTTCAGAGGGCGTCATACCGCCCATGATTTCAATATCCTCCGTTGCCTCCTCCTGCATAACATCCATAGCGTCGTCGAAGGTTACGATGCCGACCATGCGTTTTTCGTTATCTACAACGGGGAGGGCAAGGAAGTTGTATTTTGAAAGCGCCTGCGCAACCTCCTCCTGGTCGGTTGAGGTGGTTACGGAAATAACATTTTCATCCATGAGCTCGGAAATGGTCGTGTCGTCATCCGCAACAAGCAGCAAATCCTTGACCGTAACATAGCCCAGTAAATTTCTCTCTTTTGTGACATAACAGGTGTAGATAGTTTCTTTGTCAACGCCGGTGCGGCGTATTCTTGTGATTGCTTCTTCCACCGTCATTTCCGGACGGAGAGAAACATATTCCGTTGTCATAATGGAACCTGCGCTGTTTTCCGGGTAACGGAGAATTTCGTTTATCTCCTTGCGCATCTGCGGGTCTGCCTGTGAAAGGATTCTCCTGACAACATTTGCGGGCATTTCCTCCACAATGTCAACTGCATCGTCAACATAAAGCTCGTCAAGCACCTCGCGCAGCTCCGAATCGGAAAAGCCGCGTATAAGCATTTCCTGATTATCGGGCTCCATTTCAACAAAGGTTTCCGCTGCCATTTCCTTTGGCAGCAGACGGAAAAGCAGAGGAAGCCTGTCTGTTTCAAGCTCCTCAAATACCGCGGCAATATCCGCGGGATTCATCGTGACAAGGATATCCTTGATTGTGGAATACCGCTTGCCCTCAAGAAGCACGGAAAGCGTGCTCTCGACAGTTACTGTGTGTTCTGCCATCGGTTTTCCTCCTGTTTTTTTCAGAAAGTCAGAACGGAAGCCGACACCCAGTTACCGAAGTATTGTATTTTCAGGGGGAAACGAACGCACGGATGCACGGTCGTTCCTTGATACTTCGGCCTACCGCTGTGCCGCTGCTACTTCCAGCATCCATGACATTTCCTCCTTTATTTCATAAGTATTTCCGGATTTTTCAATCCTTTTTAGATTATATACCTGTTTTTTTTTATAGTCAAGAAAGAGCAATAAAAAATTTTAAAATTCAATTGAAAAAAATAACCTGTTATGATACAATATTATGTACAATAAAGAATAAGGAGATACATATATGGATATTTTTATTTCGATTCTGAACAATTTTGCCGCTTTTCTTATGTCTGTTATAATGACGGTTGTCCCTTATAAGGGCATTGCCGCCCCCGTGGTTGACACGAAGGATGACGATTGCCGCCTTAATATCGAGATGATTTCCGATATTCATCTTGAGGACTGGGGCTTCATCCGTTCCGGCTTTCTTGCGGCGGGTCTTACAAACCTTAAGCACGCGAAGGCTCCCATTGATGCGATAATGGTGGATGGTGACCTGACCAATTACGGCGATATGGCATCTGTTGACAGGTTTTATTATCTGTTCAGAAAATACAGCCCGGTTGAAACGCTGATTTCCGTTCCCGGCAACCACGACATAGGTCATGTTGAAGACAGAGACCATGACGAGGTGAGGGAATACCTTATTGATTCATATAACCATTATGCCGGCACCGATTATGATAAGATTTATTACAGCACCGAAATAAACGGATATAAAATCATCGTCCTTTGTGACGAGGGCGACCGTTGGGACGGCATGACGATTTCCGACGAGCAGATGGCTTTCCTTGACAGGGAGCTTGCCGAGGGCACGGCAGACGGCAAGCCCGTGTTTGTGTGCTGCCACTGGCCGCTTGACGGCATGAACGGCGAGGATATTATCTGGGACGGCTGCGGCATTGAGCTTGACAGATATGATGTTAAGAGTATATGCGAAAAGTATAAAAATGTGTTTTGGATAAGCGGTCATATGCACGCCGGTATCAAAAGTCAGGCAGTGGAGGAAATTTACGGACTTTCCAACGCGGAAAAAATTCACGGTGTAACCTACATCACCCTTCCCACCTACGGCATTGTCAGTATGTACGGCATTCCGTGGTCATGCATGGGCGCGCAGCTTGAGGTTTATGATGATGAGGTCGTATTCAGACCGAGAAATTTCGCCACAAACAACTGGTATCTCAACGCGGAATATACATTTACACTTGACTGATTTTCTTAACAGAGTACATTGCAGCATTTAAAGCCTTACGATATTACCGGGGAGGTTTTGCTTTTCGGCTGTATAATCTGCCGGTTATAATGTAAAATATTTATCCTCCGTCCATTTTGCCGGATTGTTATCCATATATTCCGCAATCCGCAAATAATCGTTTTCATTACGGATAATAACGAAAGCAGCAAGCAAAACGGAAGCAGCAAGCAGCTTCCCTGCGAATTACTGCTGTTTTTAACGGTTGTAAATATAAAGAACACGGCACTGCAAAAACCGCTGTTTCCGTATTCCGCCGGGCACTAATGACATCCGGGCTGACGGGAATTTAATGGGAGAAAGGAAGTAAACCTGTGGAGATTACTGAAAAAAAAGCACTGATAAAGGCACTTATCGACAAGGGTGTTTCAACAGGAAAGCTTTCGTCAAACGACATTGATATGCTGCTTATCGAGGCTGATATTGAGCTTGAGGAAATGGAAAAGCTTTATCAGCAGATAGACAGCCACGGCATAGAAATCGTTGACGAGATGAATGATGACCTGCTTGAAGGCATCAGCATGGATATTGATATTCCCAAGGAATATGAAGCCGCTCCCCTGGCTGACCCCGGCAAAAACGCCGTTATTGACGACCCTGTTAAGGTTTATCTCAAGGACATCGGCAGAGTACCGCTGTTGACCCCCGAGGAGGAAATAGACCTTGCAATGAGAATAGCGGATGACGATGAGACCGCGAAAAAGAGGCTGATAGAGGCAAATCTGCGCCTTGTTGTCAGCATAGCCAAAAGATATGTCGGCAGGGGAATGCAGTTTCTTGACCTGATACAGGAAGGGAACATGGGACTTATCAAGGCGGTTGACAAGTTTGACCACACCAAGGGCTTCAAATTCTCAACCTATGCCACATGGTGGATAAGACAGGCGATAACAAGGGCCATTGCAGACCAGGGCAGAACCATAAGAATACCCGTGCATATGGTGGAGACAATAAACAAAGTGAAGAAAACAAGCAGCATGATGTTGCACCGTGACGGAAAAGAGCCGTCTGCGGAGGGTATAGCCGAGGAGCTCAACATGGATGTTGAAAAGGTGAGGGAGATACTGCGCATTTCGCAGGAGCCTGTTTCGCTTGAAACGCCCATAGGCGAGGAGGAGGACAGCCATTTGGGCGATTTTATTGAGGACAGAGAGGCACTGTCACCGGCAGACGAGGCGGCAATGACCTTCCTTAAGGAGCAGATAAACGATGTGCTGAAAACCCTTACGCCCAGAGAAGCAAAGGTTATTTCCCTGCGCTTCGGCCTTGAAGACGGCAGACCGCACACTCTTGAGGAGGTGGGAAAGGAGTTCAATGTTACCCGTGAGCGTATAAGACAGATTGAGGCAAAGGCTCTGAGAAAGTTAAGACACCCGAGCCGCTCCAAACGCCTTGCGGGTTCATATCCGGGCTGACGGGAATGTACTGCTGCTTTTAACGGAAATGTCCGATATAAAATTTGCCGTGCCGGTATTCCGCAGGGCGTTGGGCATCGTCCCGTACGCTTTGCAATCGAAAAACCGTCCGGGTTAGTTTTGTAGGGTGCGTTGCCCTC
>JAKSQS010000137.1 GCA_024404055.1 Clostridia bacterium
AAAAATTAAGCCTTTGATATTTTCTTCAAAAAATAAAACCAAAGGCTTGGTTCATTATATCTTAAATTGTACACAACTTCACTTTTCGTCACCTTTTTTTTTGTAAAAAACTATTGAATTTTTATTATTTTCTGTTATAATTCAACTTAATGAAACATATGTAATCGGTCTTATTTACAACATAATGCTGATTATGTGATAAACCAAAATCGCGGGATAAATCCTGCGTTTTTTGTTTTCCGTAGGGTACGATGCCCACATCGTACCGCTGTAAAACATTCGCTTGTTCAACACATTTATTTGGGATATATTGCAACAAGCCCGACACGGTTTCGGCATTCAGGTTCGGTGCGTTGTGGGCAACGCACCCTACGGAATACTGACACGACGCACCCTGCAATTGCAAATTTCGGTTTGCTTTTTTATTTCCCGGCGCGATGTCATATAACAAGCTTCATTTTTTCCATTCGTCTGCGGTGCTCGTCGCCGGTACTGACAATATAAATCCTCGTTGTGTTAATACTTGAGTGCCCTAGAATATCCGCAAGCTTTGCAATATCCTTTTCAATCGCGTAAAACACCCGGGCGAACAGGTGGCGCAGGTTATGCGGAAAGACCTTTGACGGGTTGACATTTGCCGCCTTGCATATTGCTTTCATTTCACGCCATATATTGCTTCTTGAAACAGGCCTGCCGTTTTTGGTGACGAAAACGCTGCCTGTTTTTATTTTCCGCTCATTGATGTATTTCAGCAGTTTCCTTTTCAGCTCCTTGACGATAAAAACCGTTCTCGTTTTGCCCTTGCAGTTGACGTCCGCTTCCCCGTGTTTCACCGCTTCAACAGTGATATACTGCAATTCGCTGACACGGATACCCGTACCGCATATTGTCTGAATTATAAGGCTCAACCGCTTGTTGCTCTTTTCTGCCGTGTTCACAAGGCGCAGATATTCCGCTTTTGTCAGCTCCTTTTCCTCCGGGCAGAAAATTTCATGCTGTAATTTCAGCGATTTGACCTTCAATTCCGTATTTCCCGTGAAGGTGAAAAATGCGTTGAGTGAAGCTAACATTGAATTGACGCTCCGCGCGGCGTAATGTTCGGTAAGATACGCCTTGTAGGCGATAACGGTTTGCTTTGTTACCGTCACCGTCACATGGCGGTTCTCGCTTTCGTCGGCAATTCCGCTCTCTGCAAGGCAAGGCTTTGGCGGTATGTCGTAAACGGCATAGTCTGAAAACGCTTCAACATCCCGAACATACTTTTCAACCGTCGCCGGGCTTTTCTCTTTCTTAACAAGCTCCTTTTCAAATTCGTTTATCAGTTCTTTTGTAATGTTCATATAATAAACCTCCATGAATATTCTATCCATAAAGGCAACAAAAAAATAAGGCTGCGTACCCATTCTATCAGAATGAATACACAGCCTGTAAGTTCAGCACTGTTCATTTATTCCGCAGTCTTATATGCCGGTGAGCTTAAAGCCTCCGCCGGACAAGGGTACACTGCGTTCAAACGGCGAATACAGTGAAAGCATAAAAGACGGAAATTACCGTTTTGACAGCAAAAAAGATACGGCTGTGACATAACAGCTATATCTTTTTGATATGTAGATGCAACAAATTTTCTTTACTCATACTCTCCGGGCGGTACCATGCTTCCGCCTGTTGCCCAGACAATATGCACGGAATTTGAAAGAGCATTTTCGTCAAGCCCGTGTTTTTCGCAGTATTCCCTGCCGTTTTCAAATGACAGAAGCGAGCAGCCTGCAAAGCCGGCACAGGCGGAAGGCTCAACGCGTATGCCCTCGGTTCCGTTCAGCATTTTCATATACGCGGAAAGCTCACTGTCGGTAACGGTAAAAATGCCGGAAAGCTGCTGCGTCATAATTCCTGTTACAAGCCCGGACGGTCGCGGACACGCAAGTCCGTCCGCTTTTGTTTTTCCCGAAAAGCCGTATTCTCTCACATCCGCATTTTCGTGCTGTTGTGTTGCAATACCTAAAAGCACGGACGGACACTCGGCAGGCTCGGCAAAAAAGCAGTGAACATTATCGCCGTAAATCCTTTTCAGCGAATAGCTTATGCCGCCCGGTGCGCCGCCCACTCCTGCCGGAATATATACCATAAGCGGATGCGCCCGGTCAACGGTTATGTTCTGCTTTTCAAGCTGTGCTTTAAGGCGTTTTCCTGCTGTCGCGTAGCCCAAAAACAGGTCAACGGATTTTTCGTCATCAACAAAATAGCTGTTCGGGTCTTTTTGCGAATTGAGTCTGCCGTTTTTCACCGCCTGTGTATAGTCGGACGGATATTCTATAACCTCGGCTCCGCGGCTTCTTAACAGGTCTTTTTTCCACTGCTTTGCATCGGCGGACATATGGATAATCACCTTAAAGCCCAGTGCTGCGCTCATAATTCCTATTGAAAGACCGAGATTTCCCGTTGAACCCACCTGCACGGTATAGTCCGAGAAAAATTTTGTGAATTTTTCTCCTGCTAATATGCTGTAATCATCGCCGTATGAAAGCAAGCCGTTTTGAACAGCAAGGTCTTCCGCGTGCCTGAGCACCTCATATATACCGCCCCTTGCCTTGACAGAGCCTGCAATAGGAAGATGACTGTCTGCTTTAAGAAACAGCCTTCCCGGGGATTTTTCGCCTCTGCTGCGGTAAATTTCTTCACCCATACGGGATATTTCTTTCAATTCGGACTCAATAAGACCGCCGTTTGCTGCGGTTTCGGAAAATTTTTTCGCTATATAGGGCGCAAAACGCAAAAGTCTGTCCTGTGCGTCTTTTATCTGCGCGTCACTTATTTTGTATTCCGCCTGTGCGGACGGCTTTTTATACGGATTTATCCACAAGCCGCTTGCGCCGTGCGGTATTTCATTAAAGCTTTTCATATAATTTCTGCCATTTATCAATTTTTTCTTTGTCATATTGCTCGGGCATGAGCGAGCATACGGAGGATGTAAACGCGCTGCTTATGCCGAAGGAAGCGAGAGGAAGCGCAACGCCCGGGAATTTCACAAGACTCTTTGCCTTCTCCATAAGCTCTGACGGCGTATAGCTTACAGACGGACCGGCGGCAAGCTCTTTTTCCGTGAACACCTTACCCTCAAACAGACCGTCAAGCTCTTTAAACGAAAGCTTTGACATCATCTGCTTGACATAATCGGCGGAAAGCTGACCGTTGCCGTGCTTTTTAAAATACTTATACTGGTAGTCCCAGAGAACCGACACGGTATAATTTCTGCTTTTCGCGCTGATAACCGTATCGGCAAGTATAATGCCGGCATCAATGCTTAAATTGATGCCCGAGCCGCTGAGCGGCTCCGTCATTGCCGCGCTGTCGCCTACTGCCGCATAGCCGTTTGCAACGATTACGGGCAGGGTTCTGCGAAGCGGAATTTTTTCAATCTTCGTGCCGCCGCGCAGCTTCTTTTCACCTATGAAGGGATAAGCCTGTCTGAAATTTTTCACGCTTTCAAGTGCTGTTTCCATATCCATAGGGCCGAATGTACCGATAAGCACATCCACGAATTTTTCATCGCTTATCAGCCAGTCCATGCCCACCCTGTTGTCGTTAAAAAAGTAAATAGTATATTTCGGGTCAAGAAGTTCATCCGTTATTTTTTCGTAATACGCCCTGTATATGTAAAAAGTCTCTTTTTCGCTGATTTCGTTCATAATACCGAGCTCCGACGGCAGAGAACGCCTGACGGGAGAGCATACGCCTGCCGCGTCAATAACAAGGTCGGAGAAAATTTCCTTTTTCTCTCCGTCAATAACCGCACGGATTCCGCAAACGGTTGTGCCGCGCAGCAATGCGCCCGTGATATTCGCACCGAAAACAAATTTCACACCCGCCTTTTCGGCACCGTCAATCAGATAATTTATTAGGAATTTTCTGTCTATGTATCGCAGGGAAGAACCCGTATTATGAGGCGGTGTAAGCTTAACGGTTCTTGACGGATTGTAATACGCCATGGGCATAAACTCAATAAGTTCTTTTTCACCGGGCGTGTCAAGCCCGATTTTTTCAAACCTGTCGATACACATACAGTCATGCCAGTCATAGCCCATTTCTTCTCTGCTTTTCAGCTCGTAAACGGTTACATCATAGCCTTTCCTTGCAAGCAGCATTCCTGCCGCTATACCGCCGTGACCTGCTCCGGCTACCGAGATTTTTCTCATCTTTCCTGTTCCTTTCTTTTTATCATACAAACATCAGCATAACCACTCCCGCAAAAGCGAGCAGCACTGATGCAATTTCTTCTTTAGACGGCTTCTGACCTGCAAGCAAGCCTATCAGGGTTGATACAATGATAACTCCGCCAGTAACAAACGGATATTGCACCGAGGCTGAAAGATTAGCAAGGGCGAGAAGCAGCAGATAATTTCCGAGCCTGTTAAGTATGCCGTATGCCCCCATGGATATGTATGCCTTCGCTGTCAGCTTTTTCTGCGGCTTTTTCAGTATAAGCACTGCGGTAAACGCAAATACAGCTGTAACAGCGGCGCACAAAACGGAAAACTGCGCTTCGTTGCATTTGCTGTATTGCGCGTTCTGAAATACGGTTGAAATAACGCCGGAAAGTCCGTTTGCCAAAAACACGCCCCAGCAGTATTTCATTCCGGCACGGTTTTTTCTGTCTCTGACGGTTACGATAACAGCGGCAAAAATTACCGCAAAGCACAGCAATTTGCCGATGCCTGCCTTTTCGTGAAAGAAAGCAATCCCCGCAACAAACGGCAAAATCATGCCGCCAAGCATTGAAAAAACGGAATATCTTGATAAATTTACCTTTCCGAGTGCTTTTATGCTGCACACCATAAACAGCATGGAGTCCAGTCCGCTTACCACAGCCATTAAAACCGAAAACAGCGTCAGTTCAAGCTTCAGCCCGTTTATGATCAGCAAAACGGGTATTCCGGCAAGGCTGCTGCCGAGGGTGAACACAAACGCGCTTGCCGACGAGCTGTCGCTCTCCTTTTCAAATATCTGATTGAAAAAAAACTGCACGCCGAACATAACAACAGCGGCACTTAACATTCCGTAATACAACATTTTTTATATTCCTTAAGTGCTTTTCATTATAACCGGATCTACACAGTCACCCACATGCTCACACTCATCCGCACACTCTTCAAGCATATCATAAATAGCGCGCCATGTAAATACATCCAGCGGATTTTCACACTCATTTACCGCATTTTTTGAACATTCAAGGTAAAATCTGTCACATTCTTCTTCCGTGCGGTTCAGCTCAACTATCAGCGAATGGAGCTTTTCCGCTTTTTTGAAGCCGCGAAAAGCGGAAATAACATCGCGCATTTTTCTTGCACAATCGGCAATCTTGCCGCTGAAAATAACAGCGTCCTGCCTGATTTGCGTCACTCCGTCAATATAACGCCGCTGTAACACTTCTTCAATGCGGTCCATAACATCATCAATTTTGCCGCTCAAAAGGGCTAAATCCTCCCTGTCAACAGGCGTAACAAACGCCTTTGCAAGCGCGGACATCATTTCATGGCGTTTCTCGTCCCCCATATGCTCCGTTTCGTGCATTTTTTTCAGCATTTCAGATATATTTTCCGTGCGGTAGCTCTTAAAGCATTCTTCAAGATACTCCGCCGCCTTCACGCAGCATTCCGCCGCCTCAAGCAGATTGTCAAAATAAAAACCGTTTTTGTCAGCCATAATATCACCCGAAAATTTTCATAAATATTTTTGTCATTATATAACCTATTATTCCGCAGCCGGGAAAGGTCAGCACCCATGTAAGACACATTTCCTTTACAACCGAAAAATTGACCGCAGACAGCCGCTTTACCGCTCCGACACCCATAATTGCCGTAGTTTTCGCATGGGTCGTTGATACGGGAATACCGAACAGGGAGCTTAAAAGCAGTGCAAGGGACGAGGCAATATCGGCACTGAAGCCCTGATATTTTTCAAGCTTCACCATATCCATACCGACGGATTTGATTATCTTTTTTCCGCCTATGGAAGTGCCGAGCCCCATAACCGCGGCGCACAGCACCATAAGCCAGACGGGTATAATAAAATTTTCCGTATCACTGCCCTGCCCGGAGGAAAGCACAAGACAAAGCAGGATAACGCCCATGAATTTCTGACCGTCCTGCGCTCCGTGCATAAAGCTCATGCTTGCCGCGCCGAAAATCTGCGCCGAGGTAAAAAAGCCGTCTGTCTTTTTTCTGTCCGCTCTGCTGAAAATAACCGTAACCGCCTTGCACAGCACAAAGCCGAGAATGAAGCCTAAAAAAACAGAAATCACAAGACCGTACAGAACCTTTATCCACTCGCTGCCGTTCACAGCCGAAAAACCGCCGTTTATAGCCGCCGCACTGCCTGTAAGTCCGGCTATAAGCGCATGACTTTCGCTTGTCGGAATGCCGAAAGCCC
>JAKSQS010000138.1 GCA_024404055.1 Clostridia bacterium
CGGGCAAAAGAACCGATTTAAGGCGTGGTTCGGATTATCCGTGTCACGCTAACCGATTACTGGTTCCGTTACGACTGGCGGCTGAATCCTCTTAAAACTGCCGACCTTCTTGACGAATATATCAACGGCATCCTGGCAGTTACCAAAAAAGGCAAAGTATGCATTACATCTGATTGTCTGGGAAGTGTTTTGATGTCATCGGGGACGGTTCCCGATGACAACTTTTTTAAAATGAAAGAACAATAGAATGCTTTACGGCGGTACGATGCAGGCATCGTACCGCCGTGTTTCGCTTTAATGTTTACAACCGTAAAAAATAGCAGTAATTGTATGGAAGCTGCTTGCTGCGGGCGTTGGATGTATCAAACAACACTTAGCGTGACGCGGATAATCCGAACCACGCCTTAAATCGGTTCTTTTGCCCGGTTACTGCGTCATCGTCATTGAAAGGCGACAAGCCTTTCTGCTTCCTCTTCCTTGTACTCGAACAAAATTACTCGATTTAAGGTCGAAGATTTTATTTTGTGCAGAAGTATTCATATGCAAGGCATACGACTGCGGCATACTTTCGTATGGCAAGGGAGTATAACGCAGCAGATGGGTGCTTCTGTGCAAAATAAAACGGGTTCGGATTATTCGTGTCACGCTATGCAGGCTCTGCCGTGACGGAAACAGTCAATGGCTCTGAGGTTTTGCCGTAGGCGTTTTCCGCCACGATTGTGACCTGATAGGTTTTACCGGGTTGAAGGGTATCGGCACCGATGTTGAAATCGGCAGTGCTGTCCTCATCAAAGCAGTAATAATCATCAATCAGCTTTTCCCTGTAAACACGCTTGCCGTTTTCATCGGTGATTTTAACGGTGTAATCGTGAACAATGAACGCATCCTCCGCCTCGTCAAAGGAGATAATCCACTCCCCGTTTTCATGCTGGTCGGCTGTGCAGGCGGTTTCGGCTTTTATCACCGGAGCCGGGTCGTTATGCTTCATATTTTTATATGAATAGGTATAATTTTCCACATCGTTCACATCGTCAATATAGGCGTCGCGGAAGCAGGTGCCGGAGTTCAAATCATAGCCGAGAATACGCACGCTGCCGTCATTATCAGCCTCAACAACGGTAAATTCCGCCGCTTTATCGTAATTTTCGGGGTGCTGATTAATAAGGCAATTCTTTTCAAGCTCAAACCTGTCTATTGCGCCGCAGCCGACATTGGTAAAATCGGACTGATTCAGGCTGCGCGGGTCACAGGACGGAAAATGTGAATGACCGCTGAAGCAAACCACCTCACTGTGACCGCCCCAAACGGTGTTGAGCTGCGGCTCGCAGTAGAACGAGCTGCCGTAAACGGTGGCAAAGTTATGGGGATGCTGCAAAGCAAACACTGCCCTGCCGTCATTTTTTGCTTCCGCAGCCGCTAACTGCTCCTTTGCCCAGCGGATGCTGCTGCGCGGATATGTCCACTCCGTGGCATGGGGATAACTTGACAGAGCGATAAACGAAAAACCGTTTATCTCAGTTACGGTGTCGGGCTCATATCCGAACTTTTCGCGGAACATATCAAGCGCGTAATCCTGCTTGACCTCATGATTTCCCAAAATGCATATGGTTTTTGTTCCGGGTCTGATATGTTCATTCAGTGTGGAAATAAAGGCATCATAATCAGGCTCCGTACCGATGCTTGTAAAGTCGCCCAGACTGCAAACGGCATCAATGCCCTGATATTTTTCGTCATCGTCAAACATTTCGTAAGCCTTATCTATCATAGCCGCTATGCGTGCGTTATTGTTGTGAGAATCGGTAAACACAACAAAGCGGACAGTTGGCACAAAATCAGCCGGAGCCTGAGGGAAGCCCTCGGTCACATTTCCGTTAATCACCTGATTTACACCGCAAATCAAGCCGTAATTCAAGCCAATCACAGCAGCCAGAAGAACAACCAAAACATCCAGAGTGAATAATTTTTTCGCGTTTATCATATTATTTTCCCTTTCTCAATTAAAGCTTATTAAAGAAAAGATATATTGGCGGAAGATTTATCAAAAACATCCGTTTTTCTGCCTTGTGTATCTGTTGCGGTTACATTTTTCAGCGTCAGGGTCAAGGGCTCATCCTCGGAAACGGAAATGACGGACTTGCCCTTAAGGTTAGTAAAGGTAATATTTTCAAGTGTCATTTCCGCAAGGCGAGTACCGTCCATAAGGTACCCTTTCTCAGTGCGGTAATGCATGAACTTATCAACATTATCAATGCTGCAATTTCTGAAGGTAATATCATGATATGGCTCATCTGCCGGGAAATTGGTGCTGGCAAAATGAATATATACCGACTCAAGATTATGCCGCCCCATATGCTGCGCAAGTGTATTGCTTTTTTTACGGACAAGGTCTGTACCCCTGTTCTGAACAACAGACACACGGTGAGGATAAATTCCCGGTCCCCATATTTTGCAGTCTTCAACAAGAATATGTGAGCCGCCTACACGGAATGTATCGCACGAGGTATTAAGGTCACAGTGCCTGACGGTTAAATCCTCCATATTGATACCGGCTATGTTATCATCGCCCGTATGGAAAACACAGTCTTCAATCAGAATATGACGGCAGTGATGCAGATGAACACCGTCGCTGCCGCCTTCACAGGTCACATTCTGCATTGTTATATTTTTGCAGTTATCAATCTGATGCATAAAGTTACCGCAGTTGGCTATTTTGTAGCCCTTGAGAGTAATATTTTCAACATTTGTGATGAAAATGCCGTGCGGACCGCGATAATCCTCTTCTCCCAAAGGGTCACTGCAATCATCACCATCGATTAAAGAGCCCTCTTCTCCGATAACGGATATATTTTTTCCGCCGTAAACGGAAATTATTGCTCTGCGGTATTCATCCCACGGTTCTTTATCAAAGTAGTATGTAATCAGCTCCATATCCGTACGAAGCTCCACTCCCTCGGGAACCGGAAACACTTCATAATCCTCGCATATATCGGAGCCGATAAGCCTTGCGCCGCTTTCCAGATATAACACAGTATCAGACCACGTCCGAAGTGCGCCCACACGGTAAGTGCCCTCCGGGACAACGACCCTGCCGCCGTTTTCCCTGCACATATCAAAAACCTTTTGTATTTTTTCAGTCTGAAGCTCATAAAGGCCCGGAACTACACCGAAATCAGTTAAACGGTAATCCAAAAAACTACCTTCCTTCAATAATTCAATATGCGGAAGCGTTATATTTTCAGCTTTTTAAACAAATGCGGATACGGTCCGATAATAACAAATGTCGCAACAGCGTATCGCACAAGTCTGAATGCGAAAGACAGCCATTCCGCGCTTATGGCTTTTGCCGGTATTTTAAGTATAATACTCACAACAGCAAAAATCACAACGCCTAAAACAGGGCGTACTATGTAGCTCCACCATTTTTCGGATTTTTCAAAATTGACATATTTTTCTTCGTACATAAAGCCTAAAAGCAAACCTGCGGCTATTCCGTAAGATGAGAAAAATTCATCGTCACGGCAGAAGAAAAACCCTGCTGAACCGATAACAAGTACAGCCAGAAAACCGATTTTATAGCCGAATTTGTGTTCAACACCGTTAAGCACAAACATCAAAATCAAGCCGATAACCCAACCCAGCAAAACATCCGTGGGATAGTGAACACCGAGGTATACCCGTGAAAGACCTATAAAAAACGGAAGCAAAATACCGAGTGCAATGAAAGGCCGTTTTTTGGTATCATGCGCAAGCGTGCCGTAAACCGAAACGGACATAGCCGCGTGAAGACTCGGCATGGAAAAGCCCTGTGCCGCAGGCGACATAATGTCTTCATCGGGGTGTGCCGCACGAATACATTTAACACCCTTATTGTCCATATAAGGTCGCCGCCTTTGAAAAGCACCTTTAACAAGTGTACCGAAAGCCATTGTACCCGAGAGTGCGAGAGCAGCTCTGCGACCTAATTTTTTATCGACAGACCAATACAGCAGACCGAGAACAAGTATCACAAGGTATTCATCACCGAACAGTGTGAATACCTTTGCGGCGGCAGTAAGAACGCTGTTGCTTACAGACTGCAACGCTTCCATAAGCTGAATTTCCCAATCAAAGAAAAAGACATTACCCATATTAAATAACAACTCACTTTTTTATTATTAAGCTTTATTATAGTACAACCGAATATGTAAATCAAGGGATTTGAGGAAAATTCCGAAAGCAGAAACCGCGAAACACCGTTCGGAAAATTTATTAAAATATATTGATTGTTTTCTCTTTTTACGGTATAATGCTAATTTGTAATATTGTAATATTATAGGAGGAAAAACGCAATGAAAAAAATCATATCAATTTTACTTTGCGCGGTAATGCTTTTAAGCATTGCTCCGTTTTCCGCTTTTGCTCTGACAGAAAATGTTTTCCATGTCGGAGCAGGCGTGGAATTTGTCGATATGTGGCATAATGCCTGCATCAACAACGGAACGGTCAAGCTTGAACGCAATGTCAGCATTGCAAATGAGTACAATCTGGAGAGCGGCTATGAAATAGCCATTGACCTTAACGGTTATACCATTTCTGCTGTGGGTGAAAGCGCGGATTACCTTTTCAATGTATGTGATAACTCAAAGCTCATTATAACCGATTCAAGCTCTGACAAGTCCGGTAATATCGCAGTGACAAAGCTTTATGAGGATTATGATTCAATTTTTGCTGTCGAAGATAATGCGGTACTCCAGCTTGACGGCGGCACGATTTACGGAAACAGTGACGATGACTGCCGACTGGTCACTGTCAAGGACGGCACATTTATTATGAACGGCGGCAGTCTCACAGGCAACTATTATGACGGTGACGGTGCCGCAGTTTATGTTAACGAGGGCAGCTTCATAATGAACGGCGGCGATATTTCCGACAATACTGCCAAAAGAATAAAGCTGTCAAATTACTGCAATTACGGCGGTGCCGTTTACTTTGACGGCTCAACCGATTCAAAGCTTATAATCAACAGCGGCACATTTTTCAACAATACCGCAGACCGCGGCGGTGCGCTCTGCCTTAACGACGGATATGTTGAAATTCTCGGCGGTATTTTCTCATACAATCTCGCAGGAGAAGGCGGTGCCGTTTATGTTGAAAACAGTGTGGATGATATTGTTTTCGGCGGCAGTGCAATAATTACGGAGAATACTGCCGACGGCTCAGACAGAGCCGCAAGAGGCCATTTACTCCCCGCAGGCGGCGTTTACATAACGAACTCCGACGCCTTCATCGGCAGCTGCCATGCAACCTTCAGCGGAAGTGTCAGGATAAAAGGCAATTCGCCTGCCGATTTAATGGCTTTCAATCATGAGTATATGTATATAGCCGATGATCTTGACAATTCGCCGGCAAATCATGCCGAAATCGGACTTTCGACAACGGGGTATGATGCCGATTTTTCGATTGTTGCAGAAGATAAAGCCGATGTTCACGATTATCTTGTATGCTTCTTTGCGCATGATACCCAATATACCGATTTTGAAGTAGCAGAGCTTTATCACGGCTCCGAAATTGCCTGTATCACGCTTAAGACCGATATTAAAGATATGACTGCTATGAATATCAATTCATCGGCAATTCTTGATGCGGACGGCAATATTCTTTCACCGGATAAATACGACTGCGAATATGATTCTTTAAATTGCTCATACACTTTATATTCGGAATTTCCTGTTACATTTTCTGATGATATACCTGTTCTCGTTCCGAAAACAAACGGGATCACTTCTGCGGTTACGCTTGCGGATTCAGCCTCTTGCGAAAATCTCTATAAGGTTACAAATTCATACTTCTTCCTCTGTGAAAACAGCTGCGCTGACAATAATAACAATATCCGTTACAGAAATGTTTATTATACTCTGAATACTGTTACGGATAAAACGCTTGAGCCCGGCTCAGAGCAGGCACTTCAGGCAGCAAAGGAAAAGGCCTGTGATGACCTTGATGCGTTTGTTGAGGGCATTGAGAATACCGATGTGCTCAACTATATCGGGCTTGCCAAAGAAGCGATAAACGGATGCACAGTGATTGATGACATCTATATGCTCCGCGATCAGGCTATCGCATTGCAGACACCTGCGGTCAAGCTTGAAAAAGCCGTAAAAGCCGCAAAAGCTGTTTTACTTGCAATCGCCTCACAAAGCGATTCCGCAGAAATGAACGCATTATTCAACGAAGCGGTCACAGCACTTGAAAGCTGTACTACTACTGATGAAGTCGGAACCGTCCGTTCAGATTATGAAGAGTTGTTAAATAAACAGCTTACCTCGGAAGAGCTTAAAAATATCATTTCCTCCGCAAATGCCGTACTGGATGAGCTTGCTGAAAAATGCGAGCTGTATAACTGTGACGAAGGACTGGCACAGATTGCCGAGGTT
>JAKSQS010000139.1 GCA_024404055.1 Clostridia bacterium
ATATAAGGGATACTGCTGCTACTATCAGGATAAACTTGCCGATATTCTTAAGAATGCTGATAACAGTATAACCCGATGAAAGGGTGACCTTGTCTATCGCGCCCTTAACCGGTCCTGATACGGAAACCTCTGCATTGCCCTTGCGATTTCTCTACCCTGTGTGGTATAATCATAAAAAACGGGAGGATGAAAAAATGAGCATAAAAAACGAACCGAAAATAAAAAATCCCTTAATCGCCGCAATAAGAGAGCAGCTTGAGCACAGGGCACTGTGGATGTACCTGCTGTGCGATGAGGCATATAAAAAAGGCTTGCCGTCAGAGGCATATGCGCCGGATGCCATAAAACGGTGCGGACTTTATCAGGGCAGCCTGTTGAGAGAAAAGGGTGGCAAGGGCGATTCGCTCAGGGGACTGAAAAAAGCACTGTTTTCAAAATTTGCGCAGCTTGTGTTTGAAATGGATATTAAGCAGTGTGACGATGACCATCTGAGCATTGATTTTCATTATTGTCCGCTTGTTAAAGCGTGGCAGAAGCAGGGCTGCACGGATGAAGAAATCAGCAGGCTTTGCGACCATGCCATGTGCGGTGACAGAGGAATAGCGGAAAGCTTCGGCTGTGTGCTTGACCTGCCCAAGACAATCGGCAGGGGAGACGATATATGCGAAATTCGCTTCCACAGACCCGGCAAATAATGTAAAAAAGCCGTATTTACGCCGTGCAACAAATTGTAGCGGCATAAATGCGGCATTTTTGCGTGACTTTCACGAATACAAATGATAATATAGGGGCAGGAGGTGAGCCTATGAACAGGGTTTCCAAATCAATAAAAAAATACAGAATTGCGGACGGAATGACACAAAACGAGCTTTCCGAAAAGCTGTTTGTTTCCAGGCAGACGGTTTCAAGCTGGGAGAGCGGCAGAACACAGCCGGACATTGAAATGCTTGTAAAGCTTTCGGAGGCACTCGGCGTCAGCATTGAAGAGCTCATTTACGGCGAAAAGCCGAAAACCGTTGACGACGGAAACAACGAAAAATCAAGAAAAATTCTTACCCTCATTTTTTCGGTTCTTGCGTCGGCGCTGGTGGGCGTGGGTGCAGTGCTTGTGTTCGTCAATTACTGGAGTGAATTTCCGCAGGGACTGCAAACCGTTTTTTCGTTTCTGCCCATGCTTGCCGGACAGGCGGCTGCCGTGTGGGTGTTCATAAAAAAATATAACCGTGTACCGTGGCGCGAGGGCGCGGCTGTTCTATGGTGCGCCGGTGTTGCCGCAACGGTTGCACTGACGGATTCCGTGATGAATCTGAATACGGATTTTTATTCATGTGCGCTTGCGGACATCATAATGTTTCTGCCTGTGATATACATTATGAATGCGGTTGCTCCGCTTCTGGTATATTATGTGCTTTCTGTTGTATATATTTTTCAGCTTTACGAATCCGTATCATCTGACGGCTTGCGTATTGCGGCGGCGCTTGCCGCTATGCTTGCCCTTTTTGCCGGCGGCGCGGTTTATGTGTATATTCACCGCAGGGAAACGGAGGATGTCAGACATTCCTATTCCGTGTGGATAACCGCCGCAGCATATACGGCATTCGCGGTGATTACAGGGATTGTTTTTTCAGAGCTGTTTCCCGCCGTTTTCGGCAGTATGATGCTGTTGATTTATATGCTTAAGCAAAATGCGGACGATTCTCTGCCGTTTACAGTTTTTTCACGCCTCGGGCTTGCCGTATGCAGTGTTATTTCAAGCATAATTATCAGTCCCGGCAACGGCTTTACCGGAATACCTGAGCCGGAGCTCGGAGATAAGCTTTTTGCTGTGTTTTCCGTCTGCATCCTTGCGGCTTCACTTGTTCTGTTTATTATTAAGCGAAAAAAGAGTGTGACGCAGGTCATCTGGTATTTTACAAGCGCAGCGGTTCCTGCCGTTATGCTGCTTGCTTCATTCGGATATTTTCAAAACGATGTCCGTTATATCATCTTTTTCATTGTAATTGTGGCGCAGGGTGTGTCCCTTGTCTTATCGGGCGCGAAGGAAAACAATTTCTTCTCGCTGAATGTGGGACTTATTACAATTGCCGCCATGCTGATGGAATTTGTGTTCTCACAGGAAGCGGATACGCTGATAACCGGTATTATTCTGATCATTCTCGGCGCGATTTTGTTTACGGTGAATTACGCCCTTATCAGAAAAAGCAAAAAGGATGGTGGAAAAAATGAATAAAAAGCTTTTATCGTTTTTTCTTGCGTTTACCGTAGCGGCACAGCTTGCGTTTCCGGTTTACGGAATTTTATCCTCGACTGCTGAAAAACGCAAAATAGAACAAAACGGAGAAATATTCCGTTTAAGCCTGACATATCTTGAATATTATAACGGTATATGTCAATACGATATACCGGCATACGGAGGAGAAGAGGGAAAGTATGCCGCCGTTTCGACGGTGCAAAACGGAATTGCGGTGCTGAAAACATATGCCGTAAAGCCCACGGGTTCGTCTTATATTGAAGCCGAAAAAAAGAACTCATATTACGAATTTCCGCGGCAGTATATGAAATACGGGAAATATGATAATTTTATAATGGCGGAATTTACCACTGCCAACGGGATGGGAACTGTTTTTGATTACGGAAAGGAGCTTACCATCGGAGCGGATGAAATTATCGCGGAGGTTAAAATTTATAACGGCAAGGTTATTACAAAAGAAATATATATAGACAGCGTACCGCTTTCTGATGTGCTGGAATATCTGGACAGTATCTACACGGATGAGTTGACAAACGGATAAAAAGATAAATGCTGCTATATTGAGCCGGCAGGCTGTGCACCCGTTTTATCAGAACGGATACACAGTCTGCCGGTTCAGATTATTTAATTAAAATTTTGTGTAATTATTTAAGCTTTACAAAATGATGTTATATACCGAAATATTTATCGACTGCCTGCGGCAGCTCCCTGATGCTTTTAATTGCCGGTACATCGGCATCTATTTTGCCGAAGCCGTAGGCGGCGTGGATGAAGCCTGTGCCTGCCTGTACACTGGAGTTGTAATCGCCCTGTATATCGCCCACATAAACGGCTTTTTCAAGTCCGTTTCTCTCGCATACAAGGTGGATATTTTCGCCCTTCGGCTTTCTGTTATTGCCGTAGCACTCAATATCTTCAATGTATTTCCACAGCCCGTAATGGTCAAGAAAGGCTTCAATATAGCCTGCCTGACAATTGCTGACAATGAAAAGGCGATACTTTTTCAAAAGCTCCTTAAATACAGCCTCCGTACCGTCATACAGAATGCCGCCGTGTATGCGCAGATACTCATTTTCCACCTTGCAGCATTTTTCAAGGGCATCAAGCTGTTTCTCTTTGGTTAACTGCGGAAAAAGCCGTGCGGCAATATTGTCCATAGTAAGTCCCATGACGGACTGCACATCCGCTTGGGTGACATCTTTTTCTATTCCGGGATAATTTATTGTAACGGTGCTCCATGATTTGGCTACATTTTCCGCGGAATCCCACAGAGTTCCGTCCATATCGAAAATTATGCCGGGAAGTGATTTATCTGCCATTTTTTACCCTCATAAAAGCGGCTTTCTAATGCAAGAAAACCGCTTTGTCTTTTATTTTTATTTTGCGAATGCAGTGGCTCTCGTTTCACGGATGATATTTACCTTTATCTGTCCGGGATATTCAAGCTCTTCTTCAATCTTCTTAACAATATCGTGTGCGATAAGTGTCATCATATCATCGCTTATCTTGTCGGGCTTGACAGCTATGCGCACCTCTCTGCCTGCCTGAATTGCAAACGCAGTTTCAACTCCGTCAAAGCTTTTGGAAATTTCTTCAAGCTTTTCAAGTCTCTTGATGTAGTTCTGAAGATTTTCTCTTCTTGCGCCGGGACGCGCCGCCGAAACGGCATCCGCTGCCTGAACAAGACAGGCAATGACGCTCTTGGGTTCAACATCACCGTGATGTGAATGAATGGAGTTAACAACTACATCGTTTTCCTTGTATTTCTTTGCAACCTCAACGCCGAGCTCAATATGTGAGCCCTCCTGCTCATGGTCAAGTGCCTTGCCGATGTCGTGAAGAAGACCTGCGCGTTTTGCAAGCTTCACATCAACGCCGAGCTCAGCCGCCATAAGGCCGGCAATATAAGAAACCTCAAGCGAATGATTAAGTACATTCTGACCGTAGCTGGTGCGGAATTTCAGCTAGCCTAAAAGCTTGACAAGCTCGTGATGAAGACCGTTTACACCTGCGTCAACAACGGCTCTTTCGCCCGCCTGACGGATAGCCTGGTCAACCTCTTTTTTAGACTTTTCATACATTTCCTCCACTCTTGCGGGGTGGATTCTTCCGTCCGAAATAAGTCTTTCGAGGGTAAGCCTTGCTACCTCGCGGCGAATGGGGTCGAAGCTTGAAATTGTGATAGCCTCGGGCGTGTCGTCAATGATAAGGTCAACACCCGTGATTGTTTCAAGCGTTCTGATATTTCTGCCCTCTCTGCCTATGATTCTGCCTTTCATTTCATCGTTGGGCAGCGCAACCACAGATACGGTTGCTTCCGACGCATGGTCTGCGGCACAGCGCTGAATGGCAGTGGTGATACTCTCTTTGGCAAGCGCATCCGACTCATCACGCGTTTTTTGCTCAAATTCCATGATTTTGACGGCTTTTTCTCTTGTAAGAGAATCCTCCAGAGTTTTAAGCAGGTATACCTTTGCCTGTTCCTTCGTATAACCTGAGATTTTTTCAAGCATTTCCAACTGACTTCTTTTGATGCTTTCTGCTTCGGCAAGATGTGCTTCGGACTGTTTAATCTTTTCGTCAAGAACTTCTTCCTTCTTTTCGACGGATTCAACCTTCTTGTCGAGAGATTCCTCCTTCTGAATAATCCTGCGTTCCTGACGCTGGATTTCATTTCGTCTTTCGCGTAATTCCTTTTCCGTTTCGGTACGGTTTTTGTGAACCTCATCCTTGGCTTCAAGAATGGCTTCCTTTTTCATTGTTTCGGCATCGCTCATTGCTTTGGTGAGTATGCGGTTTGCCTCTTCCTCGGCAGAACCGAGATGACCCTCTGCAACCTTTTTTCTGTGTGACTGACCTATAAAAAAGCCAATTACAATACCTGCAACCAACGCGACAACGCCGATAATAATGGGAAATATCTTATCCAAAGTAGCAGCACCCCCTTCTTTTTATGATTTTTTACAAGTCATCAAAAGAATTCCAGTAATGTTACTCGAATGACAGAATGTATAATACAACATATACAGACTATCTTGCATATTGTAAGACATTTTGCACAATATGTCAAGAGCTATTGCCTTATTTTAAATGATATTATTTCAAAAAATTTTTCTTAAACAGTTGATTTTATAAAAAATATGCTGTATAATACGAAATACAATGACGTGTCATTTTGGTCATGCGGCGACGGGTCCTGTGCGACAGCTCATCGTGAACCATGTCAGGCGGGGAACCGAGCAGCATTAAGCGAAACGACTGTGCGACACAGTACGCCTGCCGCCGTGTGACCAAGCTGACAGGTCTTTTTTTCAGAATTTTGCGGGGGAGGCGGAAAAATGTATCAGGTTTTATACAGAAAATGGCGACCGCGCGTTTTCTCCGATGTAGTGGGTCAGCCCCATGTTACAAAAACCCTTGCAAGTGAGATACTCAATAAACGGCTGTCCCATGCCTATCTTTTTACCGGCTCAAGGGGTACGGGAAAAACAACCTGCGCGAAAATACTTTCCAAAGCGGTTAACTGCCTTTCTCCCGTGGACGGAAACCCGTGCAATGAGTGCGAAATCTGCCGCGGAATAGACAGCGGTGCAATACTTGATGTTGTTGAAATCGATGCGGCAAGCAACAACGGCGTTGATAACATCCGCGATATTCGCGATGAAGTGAATTTTACTCCCGCAAGCTGTAAATACAGGGTATATATAATTGACGAGGTGCATATGCTTTCGGACGGTGCGTTCAATGCACTGCTGAAAACGCTTGAAGAACCGCCGGAGCATGTTATTTTCATTCTTGCGACGACGGAGGTTCATAAGCTGCCGTCTACAATTCTTTCACGCTGTCAGCGTTTTGACTTCCGGCGTATACCGAGTGAGGATATGGCTGAAAGGATGTCATATATCGCATCACGGGAAAATCTGACGCTTGAGCATGATGCGGCAATGCTTATTGCAAGACTTGCGGACGGGGCTTTGCGCGACGCGCTTTCAATTCTCGACCAGTGCGGCACACGCTCAAAAAATATTGACGCACAGCTTGTCAGTGATGTTGCCGGGCTTACCGGCAGAGTTTATCTTTTTGAGCTTACGAACGCTGTATGCAAGGCGGACAGCGCGGCGGCCCTTGATATTCTCGACAGGC
>JAKSQS010000014.1 GCA_024404055.1 Clostridia bacterium
CACATTAGATCTAATTATTAAATAAAATAAAACATAGTGTTAAAACGGGGTTTATGCCCCGTTTTTTATTGACTTTAAGAACATAAACAGGTATAATTATTATGTTTAATTATATACATATCGGGGGGCATATAAATGAAACGAAAAATGTTCAGGTCGGTTGCTGTTACTGTACTGATACTTGCGGTTATGGCGGTAACGGTGATATTCTCATCTGCCGGTACAGACGGAAAATGGATAGCAGCATGGGGTACAGGTATTACCGAAACAAATATTTTTGATATTATGTATTTCGGCACATCCAATCCCATACTGAAAATTTTCAAGAATACACAGGTTACGCTGGCAAAGGATGTTACCTTCAGAACGGTTATCACTCCGTCTGCAAGCGGCAGCAAACTAAGGCTTAAGCTTTCCAACATATACGGCACGAAGGACATGAAAATCAGCCGTCTGACAATTGCAAAAAGTCTGGGTGGTTCGCAGATAGATAAAAACAGCATTAAGCAGCTTTTGAAGGGCACTGAAAAACTTGTCATTCCGGCAGGTAAAGAAATATATACCGAAGAGATTGACATGAATGTGAATGCCATGGAGCCCATCGCCGTAAGTATGTATATCAAAGAGGATAATGAGCTTTGCAATATCGGTATGTCCGGCGGACAGACTTATTTTTCCCTTGGTGAAAACTCCACGAAGAATGCGGATATGATAACTGATATTGAAATTGCCGATATTGACCTTGCCCTGTCATACGGCAGGTTCAGTCTCGTTCCGGTGCTTTCCGCCGTGGATGTTTATAACACGGAAGAGGATGCATACAGTGTTGTTGTTATAGGGGATTCAACCGTGGCAAACGATTTCCCGTATTATCTTGCAAAGCAGATAAACGATAAGGGATATACAAATGTCGGCGTTGTGGGCAAAGGAATCATGGGCAACTGTCTTCTCACGGACGGTGAGGAAACAAAGATGTTCGGTAACAGCCTTATCAACCGTTTTGATGTGGATGCGCTCCAGCAGGCAGGCGTTAAATATGTTATATGTAAAATCGGCGCAAACGATATAATCAATCCCATGACCTATGAAAATCAGGCAAACGGTGTGAAGCAGCCTACCTACACTCAATTAAAGGCGGGCTTGCAGGAAATACAGACGCGCTGCGAAGAAGCAGGCATTAAGCTTTTCCTTGTTCGTATAACTCCGTTTAAAGGATATGACCGCGATTTCACACCGTTTGGTGTAAATTCTCTTTACACCTGGAGAGAAGAGGACTGGGCTCTTGCGACAAAGGTAAACAGTTTCATATCCTCAACTGCCCATTCAACGGATGTTAATTTCAACAAAATTTCTGCCGACCCGGACGACAGTCAGATACTTTCATATGACTACACGGAGGATTATTTCCATCCGAATACGGCATTACAGCTTAAGTGGGCACAGAAATTCCCGATAAGCAAAATGGGAATAGTGCAAAAAGCGACAAAAATTACATTAAGCAGTACTGCATCAAAAATTTCCGTCGGCAAAACCGTAACAGTTACCCCCACGGTTCTTCCCTCAAACGCGGCGGATAAAACAGTAAAATGGTCTTCGAGCAACAAGTCTGTTGCCACCGTCTCAGCCTCCGGCGTTGTGAAGGGTATTGCTCCCGGCAAGGCAACAATTACCTGTAAAGCAAACGGCGGAAATGCCTCGGCAAAATTCAGCATTACCGTATACAGAAAGGTTACGGGAGTAACTCTTTCCGAAACGGCTGTTACAATTTATCAGACGCAGACAAAAACGCTCAAAGCAAATGTAGTTCCCGCCGATGCGGAAAACAAATCAGTTAAGTGGACAAGCAGCAACGAGGGCGTGGCAAAGGTTTCCTCCGCCGGAAAAATCACGGCGGTAACACCCGGTACCTGCACGGTGACGGTAAAAACCTCGGACGGACTTTTCAAAGCGTCATGCAAGGTTACGGTTAAGAAAAAAATAGCGGTTACAAAAGTCAGCCTTAATGTTAAAAGCAAGAGCGTGAAAAAAGGAAATACCTATCAGCTTAAGGGCTCTGTTTATCCCGAGAACGCAACAATAAAAACTTTTACATGGAAGTCTTCAAATACAAAGGTTGCAACAGTATCTTCAACTGGTCTTGTTAAAGCAATTTCAGGCGGCAGCGCTACAATAACCTGTATGTCGAAGGACAGCGGCGCGTATAAAACCTGTAAAATCAATGTTATAAGTCCCGTTACCGGTGTCAGCCTCAATAAATCAAAAATCACTGTTTTTACAAAAAAGACTTATCAGCTTACCGAAAAAGTTACCCCGGAGGATGCAACAAGTGCGTCTGTTACATGGATGAGTGACAATACAGCGGTTGCAACGGTAAATCATGACGGACTTGTTACCGGTATAAAAACGGGTAAGACCACGGTTTACTGCATTACCGATGACGGCGGATATATTGCGCAGTGTGAGGTGACGGTAAAGAAAACCGTCCGTGTTCAGGACATTGAGCTGAACGCAACGGCGAAAACGATTTATACTTCAAACACTTATACGCTTTCGCCGGTTTTCTTCCCGGACAACGCCTCAAACAAAAGCGTTAAATGGTCATCAAGCGACAAAACCGTTGCCGCGGTATCGTCAAAGGGTGTGGTTACCGGCAAGAAGGTCGGTACCTGCAAAATCACCTGTATATCGGTGGATGGCAGCAAAAAAGCGATATGTACAATCAAAGTGAAGGGACATCCCGTAACCGGTATCACGCTGAATAAGAGCTCTGCCGTTATTCAGGATGGCAAGAGCACGACCATAACGGCAACTGTAACGCCGTATAACGCTGCGAATAAGAGCGTGAAATGGAGCTCAAGCAACACCGCTGTTGCCAAGGTTTCATCAACGGGAAAGGTTACGGCATTAAAGCCCGGCACCTGTACCGTAACCTGCAAAGCGGTTTCGGGGAAAGCCTCTGCAAAATGCAAGATTACAGTTACAAAGGTTTCCGCAAAGAACCTCGCAATAAGCAAGGACGGAAAAAATCCGATTTATTCGGGTTCGATTTCAGTCGGCTCCTCAGTAACCTTAAAACCCGTTTTCACCCCCTCTAACACCAGCAATAAAAAGGTTGCATGGATGTCAAACAATCCGTCTGTGGTGACCGTTTCATCATCGGGAGTTATCAAGGGAATTAAAAAAGGCGTTGCGTATATAAGCTGTACCTCCGTTGACGGCGGAATAGTCGGCGCGTGTCAAATAACGGTTAAAGAAAAAGTGATTGTAAAGGTTACATCCGTAAGACTTGATAAAACATCGGCAACCCTGAAAAAAGGCAAAACCATTCAGCTTAACGCCACAGTATTGCCGTCCAATGCGACAAACAAAAAAGTTACATGGAGCTCTGCAAACACCACTGTTGCAACGGTAAGCTCATCCGGTGTTGTAACAGCCAAAGCAGCCGGTACGGCTATTATTGCCGTAAAAACAGCAGACGGCGCATTTAAAGCCACCTGTAAAATAACCGTTACATCAACATCGTCGCCAACGCCGACACCGAAACCGAAACCGACGGATAAGGTTCAGCCGGTTATCGGCGTAAAGCTTGACAAAACGGCACTTACAATTTCAAAAGGCTCTGTGGCACAGCTTAAAGCTACGGTTATGCCGGCAGACGCGACAAACAAGGCGGTTACATGGTCAACAAGCAATCCGAAGGTTGCTATCGTGGGCAGCAGCGGAATTGTGTGCGGTATCGCACCCGGAACGGCGACAATCACCGTTAAATCCGTCAGCGACTCGTGGAAAGCCACCTGCGTTGTCACCGTAAAATAAAAATCAGGAGAGCGAAAGCACGGCAGTTTGCCGGTCTTTCGCTCTCCGTTAAATTATTAAATTATTTAATATATTCCGAAAAATCAAGCTGTCTGATTTCACCGCCGTTTTCTCTCGATTCATCGGCGGTGAAAACCGTCAGATGTCCGGCAATGGAATTTTCAATTGCAGTGCATGAAATTGACTGTTCGCCTGTCTGAATGTATGTGATAAAATCCTCCACAAGAGCTTCATCACCGCCGCCGTGGCTGTCGTCGGCAACGCTTACATCAACAATTTCATCTGTATAATAGCTTTCTTCGTCCGTATTTATTTTCGATACGGTGAATTTTCCGTCGTCAAGCTCACCGTAAATTTCGCCCTTCGTGCCGACAATATGGATTCTTCTCATTGATTTAGCTGTGCCGCCCGTCATATTGTGCGTTCCCGTGGCACCGTTAGAAAAATTTATAAGCACGGACTGGTGGTCAACTACATTGTTGTCGCATTTATAAATACAGCGGTCATAGTTGCTGCCGTTTTTAAATTCGTTTAGTCTGTCCTCATCCGTTATATTTTTCTTGTGTTCAAGTGCCGCCCACACATAAAATGTCCATGCGTCCGGGTGCTCAAGATACATCTTTTTTGATGAATAGCGGCAGGTGTCAACAAGCGGACAATCCTTTGTGCATCGCGTACCGGCATTTTCCGGCGCGTTTTCCGGCTTGAACTGAAAAATACTGCCGACGCTTGAAACGGATACAGGCAGTACGGGCTGCATCATCCACATCATAATGTCAATATCGTGACAGCTTTTTGCAAGCAGCATGGATGTTTTGCACTTATCGGAGTTCGCCCACTTTCCGCGCACATAAGAGGTGGAAAGGTGGTGATAGCTGACATGCTCCGTGGTCTGAATATTGAGAATATCGCCGATTTCCCCGGAGATTAATTTTTTTCTGATTTCACGGTAAAACGGAGCGTAACGCAGCACATGGCAAATCATAACCTTGTTTTTGTTACGGTTAATAACCTCCGTAAGTGCCTTCATTTCTTCTTTGCTGACGGAAAACGGCTTTTCGAGCAGCATATCATAGCCTTTTTCAAGCAGAGGAACAGCAGTTTCAAAATGCTGATGATCCATCGTGCCGTTAATCACGGCATCGGCAAATTTATCCCTTTTTGCAAGATCTTCGGCATTTTCAAAGCAGAACTCCTGCGAAAAGCCGTATCTTTTTGCTGCGGCAAGGCGGCGTTTTTCGTCCGGGTCGGCAACACCGACAATTTTAAGCCTTTCCGGGTGGGAAAGGGAATAATCCGCATAAACAACCGAACGGTGACCGTAACCCACGATTACCGCCGTTATTGGCTTATTGTTCATTTTTCACTCTGCGCTAAATGCGACAGCCCCTTTTTTATTTATTTATATATTTCCTGACAGTATCTCACCGTGTTCATTGCATCCTTCGCGTAAAAGTCCGCGCCTATCATATCCGCATATTCCTGTGTAAGCACTGCGCCGCCGACAACGACCTTGCAGCCGGGTATTTCCTTTTTCAGCATCTCGGTTGTCTGCTTCATGGCAGGTACGGTGGTAGTCATAAGGGCGCTTAAGCCGCAAACGGCAGCACCTGTTTTTTTCACAGCCTCCAGCACGGTATCCGGCGGAACATCCTTACCTAAATCCGTTACCTCAAAGCCGTAATTTTCAAGCAGAACCCTTGTAATATTCTTACCAATATCGTGTACATCGCCCTTTACTGTGGCAATAACGACATTGCCCTTGCTTTCACTGCCTGATTTTGACATGGTTTTCTTTATCACATCAAACGCTTTTGAAGCCGCCTGTGCGCTCATAAGAAGCTGAGGCAGGAAAATTTTATTTTTTCCGAAGCCGTCGCCTACCTCGTCAAGCGCGGGAACAATATCCGCGTCAATCATTTCGAGGGCGGGCTTTGTTTTTATCAGCTCTTCTGCGGCAAGTGCCGCCGCGTCTGCAAGTCCTTTGATTATTGCGGCTTTCAGCGAAAGTGTTTGCTTTGCTTCGGGAGCTTTTTTCTCAGTGCCGGTGCTGTATGCCGCGATATAATCCGCGCAGTTTTCATCACAGCCCTTGAGCGCACAGAAGCTCCTGTATGCGCTCATCATCATATCGGAGGACGGATTGATTATACCTGCGTCAAGTCCGTTTTCAAGCGCGAGGGTAAAAAATGCGGAATTAATCCTGTCCCTCTCGGGAAGACCGAAAGACACATTTGATACGCCCAAAACCGTGCATACTCCAAGCTCCGCACGGATTTTTTTCAGTGCGGTAAGAGTAATATCAGCCGCATTTTTATCTGTGCTGACGGTAATTGTAAGCGGGTCGATAACAATATTTTTCTTTGCGATACCGTATTTTTCCGCTTCTCCAATAATTCTCTTTGCAATATTGAATCTGCCTTCCGCAGTATCGGGTATACCGTTTTCATCGAGGGTCAGACCGACAACAACGCCACCGTATTTTTTTACAAGCGGCAGCACCGTGTTAAGGCTTTCCTTTTTGCCGTTAACGGAATTTACAAGCGGCTTGCCGTTATAATGCCGCATTGCGTTTTCAAGTGCTTCGGCATTTGTCGTATCTATCTGCAATGGCAGATTTGTAATGCCCTGTACGGCATTCACCGTTTCATTAAGCAGTGTCACCTCATCTGTTTCGGGCAAGCCCACATTGACATCAAGTATATCCGCGCCTGCGTCAACCTGTGATGAAGCAACCCCGAGAATATAGCCCATATCCTTTTCATGCAGGGCTTTTTTAAATCTCGGCTTGCCTGTCGGATTAATTCTTTCTCCGATAATCACGGGCTTTTCACCGATATAAACGGTTTTACTGCCGGAAGAAACGGCGGTAAGTCCGTTGGAAGCGGACGGAAGAATATCCGTGTTACGGCAGCGATTGATTACCGCCGCAATATGCTCCGGCGTTGTGCCGCAGCAGCCGCCGACCGCAACCGCACCGAGGCTTATCAGCTTTTGGACATCTTCGGCAAATTCCTCAGGCGAAAGGTCAAAATATGTGTGTTTCCCGTCTGTTTTCGGCAGTCCGGCGTTCGGATTGACGATAATCGGAAGCGAGCATACCTCACGCAGTCTTTTCACAAGGGGTATGAGCTGTTTCGGTCCCACTCCGCAGTTGAAGCCTATAGCATCCGCACCCAAGCCCTCAACCACGGCGGCATAAGTGTCCGCGTCAGTACCCGAAAGCAGTCTGCCCTCACCGTCAAATGCGGCGGAAACAAACAGCGGAAGAGAGCAGTTTTCTTTTGCGGCAAGCATAGCTGCCTTGATTTCATATATATCCGTAAAGGTTTCCAGCATAATCACATCGCACACATCCTTTGCGGCGATTATCATTTCGCTGAACGCCTCATAAGCTTCGTCAAACGGCAGATCACCCACCGGCTGCAGCAGCTTACCCAAAGGACCTACATCAAGGGCAATTATGCCGTCTGCCGTGGCTTTTCTTGCGTTTTCAGCCGCCTTTTTTATGCAGTCGGAAACGGAAAGTCCCGTACCGGCAAGCTTATAGCGGTTTGCGCCGAAGGTGTTTATCTTAAAAATATTGCACCCGACCTCGGCATAAGCCCTGTGCACAGCGGTTACATCCTCACCGTGCGAAAAATTCCACTCGTTGGGATTATCTCCGCCGCGCATACCTCTGAGCTGGAGTTGAGTTCCCATAGCTCCCTCAAAAAAAAGCAGCTTTCGATTGAACGAATCAAAAAGAGACACCGTATCCCCCCGTTCTATCTTATATATATGGATGAAAGATTATCGAATATTTTTCCCGCAACATCAGGCTTATTCATGGTATAAATATGTATATTTTTCACTCCGTTGGCAATAAGGTCTATAATCTGTTCCGTGGCATAAGCTATGCCCGCCTGCTTCATTGCCGCCGGGTCATCACCGAAGCGGTCAACTATGGAACGGAATTTCTGCGGAACCATACTGCCGGAAAGACCGACAATGCGTTTCATCTGATTGGCGTTTGTAACAGGCATAATGCCGGCTATAACAGGCACATCTATGCCCTTTTTCTGCGTCCTGTAAAGGAACGAATAAAGAATGCTGTTGTCGAAAAACATCTGCGTTGTAAGAAATTCACAGCCTGCCTCAACCTTTTTTTTCAGATTTTCAATCTCCTGTACAATGCCCGGTGCTTCCGGGTGTCCCTCCGGATAGCACGCGCCGCCGACGCAGAAGTCGCCTGAAGCCTTTATCTGTGCGGCAAGCTCTGACGCGTATTTATACTGGTTGGGACGGGGAAACGGTGCGTCCTCGGGTATATCTCCGCGCAGCGCGAGAATATTTTCTATTTTATTTGCCTTGAGCTGACCTATAACCTCGTCCACCTTTTCCTTTGATGAAGAAGCACAGGTCAGGTGTGCTATGGCAGGTATACCGTTGACATTCTGTATTTCATTTGCAAGGTCAACCGTATATTCGCTGGTTCCGCCGGATGCTCCGTAGGTTATTGACATAAAAGACGGCTTAAGCTCCGCCATTTTTTTCACTGTCAGCTTTGCATCTTCAAGCTGTGACCATTTTTTCGGCGGAAAAAGCTCACATGAAAGAGTTACTTTATCCTGTTTTAAAATTTCACTGATTTTCATTTTAAGCCTCTCCTCTGGCTTCCTTTATCTTTTGAACGAAAAGCTTACCCGTTTCGGCAATTTTTTTGTAGTCGCCGGTTTTTGCGCCGGCTGTAAGGGAGCTGCCCGCGCCTACCGCAATAGCACCTGCCTTTCTCCTTTCGCCCACATTGTCAACGCTGACACCGCCGGAGGCCATCGTCTGTGCCTGCGGCAGAGGACCTAAAATGCTCTTGATGAAGTTTGGTGTGGCAACATCGCCGGGGAATACCTTAAGCACATCAGCGCCCGCTTCCATGGCAGCAACAGCCTCCGTGGGTGTAAAAATCCCGGGCATAGAGGGTATACCGTAACGGTTGCAAAGCTTCACGGTATTGGGGTCAAAATAAGGTGAAACAATATATTCCGCGCCGCACAGAATGGCTATTCTTGCCGTCTCCGGGTCAAGCACCGTGCCCGCGCCTATAATGATTTCGCCGCCGCTGTATTTTGCGCTCATAGCCTCAATAAGCTTATCCGCTCTCGGAACGGTAAAGGTCAGCTCTATTGCGGCAACTCCGCCTTCAATGCACGCCTCTGTTATGCGTTCTGCCTGTTCAACGCTTGTTGCTCTTACAACCGCAACAATACCTGCTTTTTTGATTTTTGCCAATGTTTCAATTCTTCCCATTTCAATACACTCCTATCTCAACAAAAGTTATATAAATATAATTTATCTCTGCACTCTTGCGCCCGCGCCCTTAACTATATTTTCAACCTCTTTAAGGCTTGCCATAGATGTGTCACCGGGAGTTGTCATTGCAAGCGCGCCGTGTGCAATACCGTAATTAACAGCCTGTTCGGGGTCATTTGTAGTCATCAGTCCGTAAATCAGTCCGCTTGCAAAGCTGTCGCCGCCGCCTACTCTGTCAAGAATTTCCAGCTCCGGGAACTCCATACCCTTATAAATTTTTCCGTCGGCGTGAACAATTGCGCTCCAGCCGTTCACCGTTGCCGTTTTCACTGTGCGCAGGGTGGTTGCTATCACCTTGAAATTCGGATAAACCTTTGTCACCTCACCGAGCATTTCATAATACCCGTCCAGATTCAGCGATTTGAGCGATGCATCGTTCCCTTTTACTTCAAAACCGAGACAGGCGGTGAAATCCTCCTCGTTGCCCAGCATAACATCAACATATTTTGCAATTTCACGGTTGACCTGCTGTGCCTTCTCCTGTCCGCCTATATCCTTCCAAAGTGACGGACGGTAATTAAGGTCATAGGAAACAACGGTTCCGTATTTTTTCGCGGCTTTAACCGCTTCAATCGCAACCTGTGCCGCAGTGTCGGAAAGCGCGGCAAAAATTCCGCCCGTGTGCAGCCATCTGACGCCGAGAGTGCCGAAAATATAATCAAAATCAATATCACCCGGCTTTAATGAAGCAATAGCGGTGTGCCCTCTATCGGAAACACCGACCGCTCCGCGTATGCCGAAGCCTCTTTCCGTGAAATTCAGTCCGTTTCTCACGGTTCTGCCCGTTCCGTCATACGGCAGCCATTTGATAAGTGAGGTATCCACTCCGCCCTGTAAAATAAAATCCTCAATAAGTCTGCCGACCTCGTTGTCTGCAAACGCGGTCACAACGGAGGTTTTCATGCCGAAGCAGCGGCGCAGTCCCCTTGCAACATTGTATTCGCCGCCGCCCTCCCATACGCGAAAGCTTCTTGCGTTCTTTATTCTGCCCTCGCCGGGGTCAAAGCGAAGCATGATTTCACCGAGTGAAATCTCGTCAAACATACATTCCTCTTTTGGTCTTAAATTAAGCTCCATTACATTTTCTCCTTATTCTACTGATTTAAGTGATTCGACCATATCTACTTTTTTTAGTCTGCCGAAAAGAATTACATTTACAAAAAGTGAAAAGCCCATGGAAAGCAGTGCCGAGAACAGATAGCTTGACAGGTCAATGCTTCTGCCGAACATAACCACATCAACCTCAGCAACATTTATCATCAGCCTGTGCAGGAAAATGCCGACGATAAGTCCGAGCACCGTGCCGATTACCGAAAGCACAAGGTTTTCCCTGAAAATATATGCGGATACCTCTTTATCGTTAAAGCCGAGAACCTTGATTGTGGCAATTTCACGCAGTCTTTCCGTGATGTTGATGTTGGAAAGATTGTAAAGAACGATAAGAGAAAGCAGTCCTGCGCAGACAATGAGTATCAGCACAATGTAATTAAGGCTGTTTATGATATTTTTAAACATTGACTGCATATCGTCTGTAAAGGACACGGCGGAAATTCCGTTTTCCTTCACAAGCTCGGTGGCGAGCACCTGCTTCTGCTCACCAGTCACATTGTCCGCAAGCACGGCAGTGATATAATTGTAGTCACAGCCGCTGCCGAACACTGCGGTATATACGGTTTGATTCATATATATATAATGGAAGGTGTAATTTTCAACCACGGCCGAAATTCTTACGCGTACATCGCTCATGCCGTCACGCAGCACGGAAATTTCGTCTCCCACATTAAGAGACAACTCATCCGCTAACTTTTCCGTAATAATCGCGCCCGTGTCGTCAAGGGTGTAGCTGCCGCCTCCTCCTCTTCTGCTTTGAAGCTTTATAAAGCCGGACAGTGCAGGCGCATTTTCAGGCACGACAACATATGCTTCCATTTTTTTTGCCGTTTTATCGGATGTGCAGTCAAACACCTTTATGCCCGTCATCATTGCCGAGGACACCTCGGGGCGGGAGGCTACTGCTGTATATTCGGCGCACTGTGACGAGGTCTGCGGATATTTCAGCACAGTCTGCAAATCGTAAACACATATACTGTCCGCGTTTGTGTATTGCTTCACCAATGCCGCATTTATCGAGTCGCTCAAGCCGAAGGACGCAAGCATCAGTGCCGTACAGCCTGCAACACCTGCAACCGCCATAATAAAGCGTTTTTTATTTCTTATAACATTTCTTGCCGTCACCTTTGAGGTGAAATTCATCCTTTTCCACAGGAACGGTATTTTTTCAAGGAAAACGCGTTTGCCGTTTTTAGGCGGCTTCGGGCGCATCAGGGTTGCCGGTACAAACCGCAGACTTGAATAGGATGCGACAGCCGCCGCTGCCACAGTGCAGCCGACAGCTATCACCGTACCCGTAATCGCATATCCCCAGCGGAAGCGTATTTCCACCATAGGCAGGTCGTAGAGTATTCCGTATGCCTTATCCACCGCATACGGGAATATGCTGAAGCCTAAAAGACAGCCCATAATACTGCCTAAAAGACTTGCGGCAAGAGCATAAATAATATATTTACCCGCTATTTCGTTATCTGTGTAGCCGAGGGCCTTTAAAGTGCCCTGCTGTATTCTTTCCTCGTCCACCATTCTTGTCATGGTGTTCAGGCACACAAGCGCGGCAACCAAAAAGAAGAACCACGGGAAAACAACGGCAAGGGCCTTTGTTCTTTCGATTGTCTGTCCGTATTCCTCATATCCCAAAAGCGCACTGTCTCTGTCCCATACATAGGCGGTGGCTTTTCCGAGCTGTTCAAGGGATTGCTTTGCCTTGTCAAGCCTTGCCTTTGCTTCTTCAAGCCGCTGCGTGATTGCGTTTACCGCCGTATTGTATTCATCGTCTGCGGTTTTAACCTTTTCTTTGGCAAGCGCAACTGCTGTTTCAAGGTCACTTATCTGATATTTCATATCCTGAAGCTTAGTCAGGGTTTCCAGTTCGCTGAACTGAATTGTATAGTCTGCGTTTGTCAGCTTTTTTTCAGCCTCATTCAGCTCTGTTTCGGCTGTTGTAAGCTGCTGTTCAAGAGTTTTAAGCTGCTCAAGAAGCTCACTTGCCTTGTCAAGCTGCGTCTTTTTTTCCGCAAGTGTTTTCTTTGCGTTTTCAAGATTGACCTTCGCGGAAGAAAGCTGTGACTCAAGGGTTTGCAGCTCCGGCTCAAGATACGCGCTGATTTCCTCCGCCGTACCCATGGCAGTAAGGCTTTTGATGTTGCCGATAATGCTGTCTACCTCAGCACCTACAAGCCCGGACTGCTCAAAGCGGTTGATTATATCACCTACCGTGGCATCTTGATTCTGGTTGAGCATATCAACGGAGTTGCGCGTTGTGGCAACAAGGCGTTCAAGATATGTCACCGTGGAAAGCAGACCGTTTACCTGCACATTTGCCGAATTATAGGAATTGAGCGCGGTGTTATAAAGCTCGTCCGCATTCGCGTATTTGGTCACAAGAGCCTTTGCCTCGTTATATTTGTCTCTTTTTTCCTCCCAGAGCTTATATTCCTGCGAAAGCTCCAGTCTGCTTGAGCCGATTTCGGAATTTGCCTTTTCGGCAAGCTGATTATATTTCGCCTTATATTCGGTAAGCTTTGTGTCGCCGTTCTGCGCTAAATCCTTTATCTCGTCAAGGTTCTTTTTCGCCTCGGCAAGCTGTGTCTGAGCATACGCGTAATTTTCGTTGTATTCAAGCTCGTTCGCGGTAATCTGAGCCGTATACTGCGCTTTAAGCGATGCGGCGCGGTTTTCGGCATTTGCCGCCGTTATTTCCTGAACAGCGGCAATATACGGAGAAACAAACTGCCTGTATTCCTCACTGTACGGGTCATAATTTTCACTGCCGGAGATTTTGCATAACAGCGCGGAATAGTAATCCGCCTTGAAATTATCCTCCGGGATATATATGAAAGCGGCAAGCTTGCCGTTTCCGACCGTTGTGTTTCCTCTGTCATAGGAGATATACATGGGCGAACGGATAATTCCGACTACCGTAAACTGCGTGTTGTTCAGCTTTTCGCCCGCATCCTCGCTGTCGCCCGTCACCGAAACCGTGGCACCGATTTTAAACTCCTCCGGGGTGGAAAGCACACTGCTGTCCACAAGGCACTGTGTCGGAGAGGTTGGCCATGAACCCTCAAGCAGTGTTACGCGGTTCATATATTCTGTGTTTTCTTTGTTGCCGCACTGATAGGCATATGCATCGTTAATGTCAAGACCTATGGCGCGTACGCTCAACTGTGAACCGTCTATGTCGGCACTGACCGCTCCGTTTATTTCAAGCAGTCCATCAACAAATTTCTGCCCCGTAACCTGCTGCATACCGCTCACCGTCATAAGACTGTTTATGTCTGTTTCGGTAAGACCCACGGAAGACATAACCTGTATGTCGGCTATGTTGGTATCGCTGAAATATTTCAGTGAGGTTTCTTTCATATCGGGCGCAACGGCACTAAACCCGGCAAAAAAGCTTATACCGAGTGCGACTATTGCAATTATCGAAATAAATCTTGACATGGTACGCTCAACGGTGCGGCGTACATCATTTAAAATAACACTGTTCATTTTTTCACTTTTCGTTTTTTATTTTACCATTCAAGGCTTTCAACAGGCTGCGGATGCTCATTAACCGCAATCTGTATCACTTTTCCGCTTCGCATGGTGATAATTCTGTCTGCCATGGCGGCAAGTGCCGTGTTGTGCGTAATAACCACAACCGTCATACCCGTTTCACGGCAGGTACCGTAAAGAAGCTGTAAAATCTGCTTGCCCGTGTTGTAGTCAAGCGCGCCCGTCGGCTCGTCACATAAAAGCAGCTTCGGATTTTTCGCAAGCGCTCTCGCAATGGAAACGCGCTGCTGCTCACCGCCCGAAAGCTGCGACGGGAAATTGTTAAGCCTTTCACCGAGACCGACCCTTTCGAGAGTCTTTGCCGGAGAAAGAGCCTTTTTGCCTATCTGACTTGCAAGCTCAACATTTTCAAGTGCTGTCAGATTAGGGACAAGATTATAAAACTGAAAAACAAAACCGACATCATAGCGGCGATAGTTGACAAGCGCCCTGCTGTCAAGCTTGTTGATAAGCTCTCCTGCAACGCGTATCCTGCCGTCGTCACAGCTGTCCATACCGCCGAGCATATTGAGAACGGTGGTCTTGCCTGCGCCGGACGCGCCGAGAATCACACAAAACTCGCCCTTTTCGATGTTAAATGTAACACCGTCTGCTGCGGTTATGGTAACATCCCCGGTTTTGTATCTTTTGTAAACCGAATCAAATTCTATAAAGCTCATTTTTCGTCAGCAACTCCACTCTATATCAAAGCGCATCCCACAGACCGTTGAGGTATGCCGCGCCGAGGGCTCTGTCATAAAGGCCGTAGCCCGGTCTTGCCACCTCGCCCCAAATCATTCTGCCGTGGTCGGGACGGATATAGCCGTCAAAGCCGACATCCTTGAGAGCACGCACTATTTCAACTATATCGAGACTGCCGGCTCTTGAAAGATGGGCGGTTTCGTGGAAATGTCTGTCAACAACTTTAATGTTTCTTATGTGGGCAAAGTAAATTCTGTCGCCCACCTCTCTTATCATCGCGGGCAGGTCGTTGTCAACACTTGCGCCCAGAGAGCCCGTGCAGAAGGTAAGCCCGTTATTCGGACTGTCAACAAGCTTGAGGAATTTTTTAAGCGAATCCATATCGCGGATAATTCTCGGCAGACCGAAAATATCCCATGGCGGATCATCCGGATGAATTGCCATATTTATGCCGCATTTTTCACATTCGGGAATAATGCTTTCAAGAAAATATTGCAGGTTGTTCCACAGCTTTTCGCCCGTCATACCCTCATATTTTGCAAACAGCTCCTTGATTTCGCCCATTCTTTCCGTTTCCCAGCCGGGCATGGCGTAGCCGTTGGAGTTGGAATCTGTTTCACGGAACATATCCTCCGGGCTTTTGCCTTCAATATGCTTGCCGTCGTAGCAAAGGCAGGTTGCCCCGTCGCCCATATCCATGGCAAGGTCTGTGCGCGTCCAGTCGAAAACCGGCATGAAATTATAGCATATGCACTTTACACCAGCCTCGGAAAGATTTCTTATGGAGGTGATATAATTTTCGATATATTTGTCCCTTGAGGGAAGACCGAGCTTAATATCCTCATGTACATTAACGCTCTCGATGCATTCCATGGTAAGTCCGGCATCGTTTATCTCTTTTTTCATGTCAAGAATTTTGTCAAGCGGCCATGCCTGTCCGCAGGGCAGCTCATGCAAGGCGGCAACAATGCCCGTAACGCCGGGTATCTGCCTTATCTGTTCGAGTGAAACAGTATCCTTGTTCTTTCCGAACCATCTGAAGGTCATCTGCATAATATTTGTTTCCTTTCGCTTTTATTTATTTTCAGCGGAGCTGAAGGTTTCCTTGTAAAGCTCTTCGCCCGTTTTGCTGTCAACGACCGTAACTGTGCATTTCGGCTTTTTCACCGTTGTATATGTCAGATACATAAGACATGATTCGCTGATTGTCATTGCAAGCAGTGATGCGGTTGAGTCCTGTCTGTATTTTTTGCCGTCAACCTTAACGGTTATGGAAGAAAAATCCGGCTCATAATCCCCGATTTCAAGGAAATACGGGAATGTATCGCTTTCAACCATTTTTGCTATTGTTGACATTGTTGTCATGCCCATTTTAATCATGAACACTTCATAGTCTGTGCCGGTCATGCTGATTTTGACCGTTTCATGCTTTTCGTCAAGCTCGGCATCAAGATACCCGTTTGCCTCGCAGTACGCCGCAAGGTCTGCAAGCGCGTTTTCATTCAGAAAAAGTGCCGGAATGTCAAATTTAACGATTTTGTTTTTTTCGCAGGCAGCCGATGTGAAAAGCACGGCAAGGCAGATAACAAGGGCTGTAACGCGAAGTATAGTTTTGTTTCTGATTACATTCATACATATTCCTCTTTTAATAAAAGCTTAATTACATACTATATCACATAATTTTGAATATTTCTACTGTTAAGCCGATATTCGTAAGGCAAAATATGACAATTATTGTATTTTATACAAATTTTTCCCATAAACTGCTCAAGCAATATAAAAAAAAACAATAGACAACGGGAAATTTTTCTGATATAATGACAAGACGACAGAAAGCCGGTGGTATAAAGTCTGCTTTCGGTGTCAAAATTTACTTTGTATATTATTAAATCGGAGGAAAAAACCAATGAGCAAAAAATATGTCTATTTGTTCACCGAGGGCAACGCGAATATGCGTGAGCTGCTCGGCGGTAAGGGCGCAAACCTTGCCGAGATGACCAACATCGGTCTTCCCGTTCCCCAGGGCTTCACAATCACAACAGAGGCCTGCACACAGTATTATGAAGACAACAGACAGATTAACGATGAAATCATGGCTGAAATCTGGGCTAATGTTGCCAAGATGGAAGAAATCAACGGCAAAAAGTTCGGCGACCTCAAGAATCCTCTTCTTGTTTCCGTCCGTTCAGGTGCCCGCGCATCCATGCCCGGCATGATGGATACCATCCTTAACCTCGGCCTTAATGACGAGGTTGTTGCCGCTATGATTGAGGGCAACCCCGATCCCAAATTTGAGCGTTTCGTATATGACTCATACAGAAGATTTATCCAGATGTTCTCCGACGTTGTTATGGAAGTCGGAAAGAAGTATTTTGAGCAGCTCATCGACAAGATGAAGGAAGAAAAGGGCGTTAAGTTCGATGTTGACCTTACCGCTGCCGACCTTAAGGAGCTTGCTTCACAGTTCAAGGCTGAATACAAGAACCAGCTCGGTGAAGACTTCCCGTCAGATCCCAAGGTTCAGCTTTACGAAGCTATCCGCGCCGTATTCCGTTCATGGGACAACCCCCGTGCAAATGTATACCGCCGCGACAACGATATTCCCTATTCATGGGGTACCGCAGGTAATGTTATGCCTATGGTATTCGGCAACCTTAACGACAATTCAGGTACAGGCGTTGCCTTCACACGCGACCCCGCAACAGGCGAAAAGAAGCTTATGGGTGAGTTCCTCACCAACGCGCAGGGCGAAGATGTTGTTGCAGGCGTTCGTACTCCCATGCCGATCGCACAGATGGCTGAAAAGTTCCCCGAGGCATACGCACAGTTCCTTGAGGTATGCGATAATCTTGAAAAGCATTATCACGATATGCAGGATATGGAATTTACCGTTGAAAACGGCAAGCTCTATATGCTCCAGTGCCGTAACGGCAAGAGAACCGCTCAGGCCGCTCTTAAGATTGCCTGTGACCTCGTTGACGAAGGCATGAAGACCGAGCAGGAAGCTGTTCTTATGATAGACCCCAGAAACCTTGACACTCTTCTTCATCCCCAGTTCGATGCCAAGAAGCTTAAGGCTGCAACGGCTATCGGCAAGGGTCTCGGTGCTTCCCCCGGTGCTGCCTGCGGTAAGGTAGTGTTTACAGCAGAAGACGCTGAGGCATGGAACGCAAGAGGCGAAAAGGTTGTTCTCGTTCGTCTTGAGACCTCTCCCGAAGACATCACCGGCATGAAGGCTGCACAGGGTATCCTGACGGTTCGCGGCGGTATGACTTCTCACGCGGCAGTTGTTGCGCGCGGTATGGGTTCATGCTGCGTATCCGGCTGCGGCGACATAAAGATGGATGAAGAAAACAAGAAGTTTGAACTTGGCGGAGAGCTCTTCGTTGAGGGCGACTACATTTCCATCGACGGTACAACCGGCAACATCTATAAGGGAATTATAGACACTGTTGACGCACAGATAGCAGGCGAATTCGGCAGAGTTATGGCTTGGGCTGACAAGTACAGAAAGCTTAAGGTAAGAACCAATGCCGACACACCCAGAGATGCAAAGAAGGCTCGTGAGCTCGGCGCAGAAGGCATCGGCCTTTGCCGTACAGAGCATATGTTCTTTGAGGCTGACAGAATTGCGGCATTCAGAGAAATGATCTGCTCCGATACAGTTGAAGAAAGAGAAGCTGCCCTTGCAAAGATTCTTCCCATGCAGCAGGCTGACTTTGAAGCTCTTTATGAAGCTCTTGAAGGCACACCCGTTTGCATCCGTTTCCTTGATCCGCCTCTCCATGAGTTCGTTCCCACGGAAGAAGCTGACATCAAGGCTCTTGCAGACGCACAGGGCAAGTCTGTTGAGGACATCAAGGCTCTTATTTCCTCACTCCATGAGTTCAACCCCATGATGGGTCACAGAGGATGCCGTCTTGCGGTTACCTATCCCGAAATCGCAAAGATGCAGACCGCTGCCGTTATACGCGCAGCCATCAATGTTCAGAAGGCTCATCCGGACTGGAACATGGTTCCCGAAATCATGATTCCGCTTGTAGGCGAAATCAAAGAGCTCAAGTATGTTAAGGACTTTGTAGTTGCTACTGCTGACGCGGAAATCGCGGCTGCCGGCGCAGACCTTAAGTACGAAGTAGGCACCATGATCGAAATCCCGAGAGCGGCTCTTACCGCTGACGACATTGCCAAGGAAGCTGACTTCTTCTGCTTCGGCACCAACGACCTTACCCAGATGACTTACGGCTTCTCCCGTGACGACGCCGGTAAGTTCCTCGGCGCATACTATGATGCGAAGATTTTTGAAAGCGATCCGTTTGCAAAGCTTGACCAGATTGGTGTCGGCAAGCTTATGAAGATGGCTATATCTCTCGGCAAGCCCGTTAATCCCAACCTTCATGTCGGTATCTGCGGCGAGCACGGCGGCGATCCCACATCTGTTGAGTTCTGCCACAGCATCGGTCTCGATTATGTTTCCTGCTCACCCTTCCGTGTTCCGATAGCACGCCTTGCAGCAGCACAGGCCGCTATCAAAAGTGGGGAGGACTAATCTGTATTTTCAGTCAAAAATCGGTTTCGATTACGCACTGAAATTCAGAAAAGACAACGATCAATATTTACGCCCGTCGCAATGGGAAGATTTGACCGTTGAAGTCTTTATCTAATACGCAATATAAATTCAGGGGCTGTAAAAAAAGTCCCATAAAAAAACGAACCGCGATCTCACGAAAAGGTGGGAAAGCGGTTCGTTTTGTGGTATAATTTTAGTTGCAATGAAAAAATACCACGAAATAATATTACACCATATCAATTGAAAATGCCACTGGAAATTTCAAAAATTATAGAAATTTCCGATCCGGTATATACGTTTTGTGAAGTGATGGATCATATTGACCTGAATAAATATCTTGCCGTTAAGGAAAGCAGGACAGGTCGTCCGAGATATGATTCCGAAAAACTTCTGAAAGTAATACTGTTTGCTTTTATGGAAGGCGGATATCAATCGCTTCGCAACATAGAAAAATTATGCAAAACAGATATACGTTTCATGTGGCTGCTCGATGGTGAGAATACGCCGAGTCATATGACGGTCGACAACTTCATGAACGAAATTCTGAACGCATCCGTTGAATCGATCTTTGCCGAAATCAACGGATATATCTTTGACGAGGAAAACGTTGATCTGGAGCATATTTACATAGACGGAACAAAGGTTGTTGCGAATGCCAATAAATACAGTTGGGTATGGAAAAAGAGCAGTGTAAAGAACAGACAGAAAACGTTCCGGAAAGTTACCGATCTGCTTGAAGAAATCAACGCGCTGATTGTTTTTCAAGGAGTAAAATTCGGGCTTCGTGAAGAATACGCCATTGAATATCTTGAGGAAATCACGGAGAAATATATATCGCTGACCGGGATCAAACCGGATGAGATCCCTACGGGAAGAGGTCATCGGAAAGCACCGGAGCAAAAACTGTACGGCAAGCTTGTTGAATATACGGAAACGCTGAAAAAATATGCTGAACATATCCGTATTTGCGGAGAATGCAGAAACAGTTTTTCAAAAACAGATCACGACGCTACATTTATGCGGATGAAAACGGATTACATGGGCAACGATCAGCTCCTGCCCGGATACAATATTCAGCTCGGGATATGCGATGAATATATCGCCGTCAGTGACATAAAGCAATACGCGAGTGACATGGACTGTTTCCAGCCGTTAATGGAAAGATTCAACGCCATATACGGTCACTATCCGAAATATCCGGTGGCAGATGCCGGTTACGGAAGCTTTGACAATTATCTTTTCTGTGAAGAACACGGCATGGAAAAATACATGAAATTTACGATGTTCAAAAAAGAAACAGAGGACAGTAAATATCATAATGATCCGTACAGAGCCGTCAATTTTCCGATCAATGAAAACGGATTCCCGGTATGTCCGAACGGAAAAGAATTTCATTATCTGAAATCACGCAAGATCAGGGGAAATCATTACGGCAGAACGGAAGAACTTTATCAGTGTGAAGACTGTTTCGGCTGTCCGTTAAAACAGGACTGCTGTAAATGCGAAGGAAACCGTGTTGTCCGACTGAATGAAGAGCTATCTGCATTTCATAAAGAAGTGATCGGCAATCTGAACAGCGTTCACGGAGCCTTACTTCGGATGAACCGAAGCATTCAGGCAGAGGGAGCATACGGCGGAATCAAATGGAATCGAGCCTATACAAGAGCCCGCAGAAGAGGACTTGACGGGCTTATGCTTGAAATTTCAATGATTTGCTGCGGATTTAATCTTCATAAATATCATTTGAAGAAATCCGAAAGAGCAAACGCAGCGTAGTTATCAAAAAGTTTTTAACAATTGTCAATTTCCTTGGGGATAAAATATCCACAGGGCTATTTAGTTATCAGCAAAAATCCGATTTTTCAGAAAAAATTATTCTCAAATTCAATCCGGAAGATAAAAAAACGACCGAGGCTCACTTTTCAGGTGAACCTCGGTTTTTTAGGACTGTTTTTTTACAGCCCCTTTTCATGAAGAATTATCGCTGATACGACCCGAAAAGTTCAACCGTTGAAATCACTCGAAAAACAAATTCTTTTTTGTGTATTCATAACAGCAGTATTTGTGATGTATTTTAAATTATGCGAAAATGTTCATTTCGTTTTTTCTCCTTCCCGGCCCTTTAAAATTTATAAATAATTAGTTGTATAATTAAGTTTTTGTGCTATAATGAGAGTAAAAACAAGAGGAGCATAATTATGTGCGGAATTGTCGGTTATATAGGAAATAATCAGGCTGCGTCCGTTCTGCTTCACGGCTTGGGCAAGCCGGAATACAGAGGATATGACTCTGCCGGAATTGCAGTGCGCAACGGTGATGAGCCGGTGCAGATTGTTAAAGCAAAGGGCAGACTGAAAATACTTGAAGAAAAACAAACGACGGAAAAGCTGTAAACGGCTTTTGCGGAATCGGTCATACACATTGGGCAACTCACGGTGAACCGAGCGAAACAAACGCCCATCCTCACATAAGCGATGACGGACAGGTAATCAGCCTTGAGGGTAGCTTAAAGATGAAAGAAATCAGCTATATTCATACAGAGGCCTATGCCGCAGGAGAACTCAAGCACGGTACAATTTCGCTTGTGGAAGGCGGAACACTTGTTATAGGTGTGCTGACTCAACCCGATTTATATGAAAAAACTCTGTCAAATATGGTTGAATGCAAAAGCCGCGGAGCATACCTTATGGGGCTTATAACCTACGGAAAATACGAAATTGAAGACACCGCAAACTTCACGGTTTACGTGCCGAAAACAGCAGCCTGCTTTGAGGCAAGCCTTGCAGTTGTTCCGCTTCAGTTGCTCGGATATTATATATCAGTTTCAAAAGGTCTTGACGTTGATAAACCGAGAAACCTTGCAAAGAGCGTAACGGTTGAATAAAAAACAGCTCCAACCGAACGATTGAAATTGGTATTCAAAAATTCAATTTGTTATTACATTTAAAAAAGAGGACAACAAAAAATGAAAAAATTTAACAAATTATTCGCAGTAATACTTGCTTTTTTGCTTCTTTTCGGCTGCATCCCTTACGCAGCGGCTGCAGACAAAAAACTGACCGTAAACGAAGACGGTTCATTCAGAATTTTACAAATTTCAGATATTCAGCAGTCATCAAGCAAAATTCACGAAAGAACATTTTCAACAATAAAGCTCAGCATAGCCAAGTATAAACCGAACCTCATCGTTATGACCGGTGACAATATCAGCGGTGCAAACACAACCGAATATTTTGACGATGCGGTAAAAAAAATCACAAGCCTTTTTGTTGATCAGAGCGGAAATAAAATTCCTTTTGCCGTAACATACGGAAATCACGACTACGAACAAAACACACTCGATAATACCCACAGTATTGAGAAGCAGAACAGTATTTATCTCAAATACGGTGCGATTGATTTTGATGATAAATCAATCAGCGACACAGGTACGGGATATATTGACGTTTACAGCCGTGACGGGTCACAAGTTGCAGAAAGAATCATTATCATAAATTCCGGCACATACGCAAAAGACGGTTATTTCGGAAAAGCCGGCTATAATCAGGTAACGGTAGAAGATAAGAAACTTGGCGACAACGAGGAAAGATACAATCAGATTGTGGCTGCCGTCGATTCGTGGACCGATGCCGGCTATCCGACCGTAGCTTTTGAGCATATTCCTCTTCGTGAGATGTATATAGGTGATTCTCCTGCTCAGCAGATTCTTGTAAAAAATTCAAAAGGAAAAAGCTGCCCGAGATTCGTGGAAGACGGACAGACATATAAATGGTCAATTTCCAAAGAAAATCCGACAATAACCGGCTCGTGGGAAACAGCCTGCGCTTGTTCCGGTGTGGATACATTTGCCTTATTCAAAGCACTTGCCAAGGATAACGTTTCCGGTATTTATTACGGCCATGACCACCTGAATACACTCACCGGCACAACAACAATAACCCGCAATAATGTATCTTATACACTCAGGCAGGGATATGGCGGAGGTATGCTCGTTTACGCCGGCACATATCCTTCGTATATCGGCAACAAGAGCAACAATCCGCTTGCTTCCGTATACACTTTAAATGACGGAAAAATCACCAAGGATACCTTCGGCTACAATGATGTTATTAAGTCAATCAACAACATATCATACGGAGGCACATACGTAAGCGATGTCAGACTTTTCACCGGAAATACTTTTGAAGAAGCGTGTAACAATGCTGTGGAAAACAGGTTCATTCCGATTAAAAAAAGCATAAACAAAGGCACAAACGCCAATCTGAATCTGAATTCAAGCGGAAAAGCAATAGCCCTTGGCTACAGAAAAACAACCGATGAGTCTCGGGCTCTTACCGACATTCGTGTTTTAAGGATGAAAAAGACCGAGCCGGAGCTTAATATCCCGGATGTTGTTCCGACAACTTATGTTCAGCAGACGGCAGACAATCAGTCAGTGCTGTATACCGTTGAAAATTCTGACAATCCGACAGATATGAATCTCGGTATTATCAAAAACCAAACCGAACACACCTCACTTTATCTGTATAAAACAAGCGACCCGAATGCGGGTATGCCGATAAAGTCTCTTTTTGAAACCGAAGCATCAACAAATGCGGTGTACTATAACTCATCAATGCTTCCTTACTCAAGAGTTACATATTTCGGAAACGAAGGTTATGCCGACCTGCTTGACGGAACGGGAATCCAAACATATATTTTTGTTTATATGACCTATGGTGAATATATAGAAAAATGCACCGGGCATTATGATATGAACGGTGACGGATATTGCGATATTTGTTTTGATGTTGTTTCGGGAATTGTTTCACCAAACACGCAAAATTGCGATTGCAGATGCCACAAGTCAGGCGTTATGGGCTTCATTTACAAGATTCAGAGATTTTTCTGGAAACTCTTCGGAATTAATAAAGTTTGCAAGTGTGGCGCAACGCATTATTAATACATTTAAATTCAACTTTAGTTGAAATATAAAATCCCGGTTCGATTTACCAATCGGCCGGTATTTTTTCAGTATTTCCTGCACCGCCGTTATAAGAGCCGGCATTCCAACCAACCTGCCAAGAAAAACCGAAAGTTCCGTCGGAATATTTATAAAATTCATATCTTTCCACCCATCCGCCGTGTGTACTTTTTCCGCCGTTTTTAGGGTCATAAACTCAAAAACTGGCGATTTTTGTCGGTTCATTCATGAATGAAGACCACCTTTCATTTTTTCATTTTTGAGGCATAGACGAAAAATGATGCGCAATATTCCTCGATCCGCATTTACAAGCCCATCACTCGCCGCAAGTGAAAATCATGCGCGTATTACACATCAAGTTCACCTTGCGAAACACATTATCGAAAATAGAATTATTGCTGATATGACCTGAAAAGTTCAACCGTTGAAATCACTCGAAAAACAAATTCTTTTTTTGTGTATTCATAACAGAAGTATCATTTTTGTAATGATATATCGCTGACGCGGAAATCGCGGCTGCCGGCGCAGACCTTAAGTACGAAGTAGGCACCA
>JAKSQS010000140.1 GCA_024404055.1 Clostridia bacterium
GACATAAGGAGGATAATAAGCAAAAAAGCGGGGGACGGATTATGAACAGGGCGCATTGGATATGGTACAGCGGAGATTTTGAAATATATCACAACATACTACTTCACACACGCAGACAGGAATTTTCCGTAGAATATCCCGTATTCTGGTCTCTTCCTTCACCTTACGCAAATGTATCGTTTTTCAAAGACTTTGAAGCGGCGGAGGACTTTTCCTTTACGGTGGTTTGCCGCAAATATAACTGCGGCAGAGTGAATGCGGACGGAAAAACCTATCCGCTCAACAGTGAAATACATCTGAAAAAGGGCAGCCACAGCATCGGTATTGACATTATGCGTGCTGACGGCTTTGCGAGCATTTTTATCGACAGTGAATATCTTATCACGGACGGAAGCTGGGAATGCTGCCACCGCACGGATGAACGAATTCCGGCAGGACATATCCCGATGTTCTTTTCGCCGGAGGATGACCCGGATGTTTTTCCGTTTGAATATGAAACTCTGCGTCCCGTTAAGACCGAAGCTGTACAGGGCGGTGTGCTTTATGATTACGGAAAAGAGACATTTTGCCGCGTAAGCATAAACGGGGCGGCGGAAAATGATGAAATCGGCGTTTTTTACGGGGAGTCAAGGGAAGAAGCACTTGACACGGAGAATACCCTCGTATATGAAAAGCTGACCGGAAAGAAAAAATATACCCTGATCCCGAGAGCGATGCGGTATCTTTTTGTTTTAAGTGCGTCCCCTGTCAGAGTGAAGGCGGAGTATGAATTTCTGCCCGTACGGGACAGAGCCTCATTTTCATGCGATGATGAAAAAATCGGTAAAATCTGGGATGTTTGCGCATACACCTTCCACCTCAATTCGAGAGAATTTTATCTTGACGGTATAAAGCGCGACCGCTGGGTGTGGTCGGGTGACGCGTATCAGTCATACATGGCAAACAGGTATCTTTATTTTGACCCGGAGATAACCAAAAGAACAATTATTGCGCTTCTGGGCAAGCCGCCGTATGAGCAGCATATCAACACGATAAACGATTATTCAATGTATCTGATTATCGGGTTTTATGAATATTTTGAAGCCACGGGCGATGTGGATTTCGTGAAGCTGTATTTCCCGAGAATAAAGGCACTGTATGACTTTATTTCGTCTCGGACGGATGAAAACGGCTACATATGCCGCCGCGACGGGGACTGGATATTCATTGACTGGTCCGATATGGATAAATCCGCGCCTATGGCGGCTCATCAGATTCTTTTCTGGCGCACAAAGCAGGTGATGTGCTCGCTTACAGGTATATGCGGCGGCGACGGCATGGCGTATCTCAGGCAGGCGGACAAGCTGAAAAGCAGTATAATGCGCGACTTCTGGTGTGAAGAAAAACACGCCTTTGTCGATTGCCTCGGTTCAAAGCATATCACAAGACATCCGAATATTTTTGCGATACTTTATAATTTCGTGTCCGAAGCAAAGAAAAAAGCAATAGTTAAATATGTGCTTGACAACGATGAAATAACGGCGATAACAACTCCGTATTTTGAGTTTTTTGAGCTGTGCGCCAGGTGTGAGACAGGGGACATACAGTCGGCGCAGGAAAAAATATCATCTTACTGGGGCGGAATGCTGGACTGCGGCGCAACCTCCGTATGGGAAAAATATGACCCCGAGGAAAAAGGCACCGAGCATTACGCCATGTACGGGAACAAATACGGCTGTTCGCTTTGCCATGCATGGGGCGCAGGTCCGATATATCTTTTAGGAAGATACTGCCTTGGCGTATATCCCACCGATGTCGGTTATAAAACCTTTGCGGTTGTGCCGGACAGGGGACGGTATAGCTATATTGACGGCACAGCTCCGCTGCCGGACGGCAGACAGGTGAGCGTACATATGGACGATGAAAAAATAGAGGTGTTCACCGATGCCGAAGGCGGAGTGCTACATTACGGCGGTGAGGAATATGCAATTGAAAAGGGCATTGAGCTTGTCATAACTATATAAAGTGTAAGGAAAAGCCATGATAAAGGTATATTTGAAGAAAAAAGAGGATAAACGCATCAGAGACGGTCACGCATGGGTTTATGCCAATGAGGTTGAGCGCATTGAAGGCACGGGCGGCAGCGGAGAGCTTGCCGCAGTATATGACAACGGGGGAAAATACATAGGTAAAGGCTTTATAAACCACGCGTCAAAAATTCTTGTGCGTATTTTTATAAGGGACGATACGGATTATTCGGCGCAGTTATTAAAGAAACGCATTATGAAGGCGGACGCTTACCGCAAAAAGCTGGGCTACGAAAACTGTTACAGAATGGTTTTCGCTGAGGCGGATGACCTGCCGGCACTGATTATTGATAAATATGCGGATGTGTTTTCAATTCAGCTGCTTTCTCTCGGCATGGATAAGCGCAGAGAAGATGTAATTTCAGCTCTTGTCGAGCTGTTTTCACCACGCGGAATATATGAAAGAAGCGACGCACAGGTGCGTAAAAAAGAAGGTCTGCCGCTTTTCAAGGGCGCGGTTTACGGAAAATTTGACCCCCGTGTGGTGATTGAAGAAAACGGACTGAAAATGGTTGCCGACCTTGAAAACGGACAGAAAACGGGTTATTTCCTTGACCAGAAGGAGAACCGCTTTGCAATAAGAAGATATTGCAAAAATGCGGATGTGCTGGACTGCTTCTGCAATGTGGGCGGTTTTTCCCTGTGTGCCGCGTCGGCAGGGGCGAAAAGCGTGACCGCGCTGGATATTTCCGAAAAAGCACTTGCGGATGTCAGAGAAAATGCCGCACTTAACGGTCTTGAGGATAAAATTCAAACCGTTTGCGGCGATGTGTTTGAGGTGTTGCGCCAATACAGGAGGGACGGCAGAAAATTCGACACTGTGATACTTGACCCTCCGGCGTTCTGCAAAAGCGCGGCGGATGTGCAGAATGCGTATAAGGGATATAAGGATATAAATATTTCGGGTATGAAGTTAGTGAAGGACGGCGGCACGCTTGTCACTGCCTCATGCTCACACTATATGACGGCAACTTTGTTTGAAAAAATGCTGCGCGAGGCGGCAAGAGAAAGCGGAGTCAGAGTGAGAATATCCGAGGTACGCACACAGGCACCCGACCATCCGGCTCTGCTTGCGGCAGATGAAACAACATATCTGAAGCTGTATATTCTCAATATCGGTTGACAAGTACGGATATTTGGATTAAAATCAACAAAGCATAATTTACAGACGGAGGTTAAAGCTGATGTTTGAATTGAGAAAATATAATGCCCCCGATTTCACGGCAGAGGAGTTTGTTAATGCGCCGGATGCGGTGTTTGCTGCATCTGAGGCGGATTTTACGGTGCCGGAGGGTTATCACGCCACCACCATTTTTCCCGAGTATTTTAAAATAAACGGTGAATGGGTGCTTGCAAAGGAAAGCCGTATGGACTGCGTTGTTGTTAAAGAAAAGGACGGCAGTCTCTCGGTGAAGGAGTTTCGCAACATAAAAAAGGGTGACGAGGTCTGCATCGGAAGAACGGAAAACGGGGAGGACGGAATTTTTGTATGGCCGTACGGTTTTATGCCGAAAAGCTCAAGCGAAAATGAGCTGTTTTCATTCCGTCAGCGCAGAAGCCGTGAAACGGCATTTTCAAGGGATTATGATGAGCTTTATGAGCTGTTGAAGCACGAAAAGGAGCACGGCAACATTCTTTGGGTTATGGGACCCGCCTGCGCGTTTGACCATGACTCACGTGATGCCTTCGGCAAGCTTGTGAAAAACGGCTATGTTCACGGTTTGCTTGCCGGCAACGCCCTTGCAACTCACGACCTTGAGGGCGCATATAAGAGGACGGCTCTCGGACAGGACATATACACCCAGCGTTCACAGTTCCACGGACATTATAATCATATCGACACAATAAACAAGGTGAGAAGCTACGGCTCAATCCCCGCGTTTATTGACGGTGAGGGCATTGACAACGGCATTATATATAACTGCGTGAAATGCTCCGTGCCTTTTGTGCTTGTCGGTTCGATTCGCGACGACGGACCTTTGCCGGAGGTATACGGTGATGTTTATGCCGGACAGAACGCCATGCGCGACTGCATAAGAAAAGCCACCACCGTTATATGTATGGCAACCACACTGCATTCCATAGCGACGGGAAATATGACGCCGGCTTTTCGCGTTATGCCGGACGGAACGGTGAGAGAAACATATTTCTACACCGTTGATATATCTGAGTTTTCCGTCAACAAGCTGTCAGACAGGGGCTCGTTAAGCTCTCGCAGCATTGTGACGAATGTGCAGGATTTTGTTGTAAATATCAGTAAAGGACTCGGTCTTTAATATGGACGAACAAAAGAAAAATTATGAGCTTGCCGTTGAATATATGAAGGTGAAGGATGCCGTTGATGATGACTATCTTTCTGCGGCAGAGCTTTTTACTGAGGCAGGGGATTATCTTGACGCAGCGCAGAAGGCGGAGGAATGTAAAGCCCTTGCCGAGAAGTGCCGTGAAAGGCTGCTTAATGAAAAAAAGAGAAGAAAGCGCACGGGCGACCTGTTGGCATGGCTTGCGGTTATTGTTTGCGTTGCGGCAATTATATCAGTTAAGGTGCTGCCGGATATAAAGATATGCTCGGCAGCACAGAAAGCGTTTAAAGATGGCGATTATGCGGCGGCTCACGCTGAGCTTACGGAAAGCAAAGACGGATTTGTGAGTTTTCTGTACGCAAACAGACTGCATTACAGTACAGCACAAAGGCTTTTTTCAAACGGTGAATATGTCCTTGCAGCCGAGGCTTACGGAAAACTCGGGAATTACTCCGACAGTGAAAAAAATTATATTCTTTCTCTTGAAAAAGAGGCGGATAAATGTGCTTTAAAGGGTGATGAAGCCGGAGCAAAGCAGGCAGTTGACAGCTTGCGTGCGATTAAAGAATATGCAGATAAGCTCAATGAGACGGTTTATGCCACTGCGGTGAAGCTGACGGAAAGCCATGAATATCAGACCGCATTTGAAATGCTCAAAACCGTGAAGGATTATAAAGACAGTGCGGCATTGATTGAGCAGATTCCCGAGAAATGCTATAAGCACGCCGAAGAATGCTATAAAAGCGGCGACAGCGACAAGGCTATACACTTTTTTGTGATGAAGTGCATGAAATATTATAAAGACAGTATAAACAGAGGGCATAAAATAAGCTATGAGTACGGCTGTGAAATGCTTGAAAACAGGGAATACGAAAAAGCGGAAAAATATCTGCTGGTTGCAAAGAACTACGACGATACTGCGGCTGCTCTCAATGAGACCTATTACGAGTGGGGTAAGGCTCTCATGGAAAGCGGAGAATACGAAAAGGCAATCGAAAAATTCGACATTATTCAGTGGTATAAGGACACCGTTCAATATAAATCCGAATGCCATTACATTCTCGCCTGCTCACTTGAAGAAAGCGGAGAAAACGAAAAGGCCTTAAAAAAATTTGCTTCTGTTTCAGGCTACAAGGACAGCGACGAAAGAGCGGCAAGACTTGAAAATAAATAATTATGGACTGTAATAATTCTCAAAATTTTAACGGACTTTCGGCGAATACGCTCAAGCTTATTGCCATATTTGCCATGACGGTTGACCATGTGGCGTGGGTGTTCATCCCGGACAAAACGCAGCTTTTGCCCGTTATTATGCATATTTTCGGCAGGATAACCGCGCCCGTGATGTGCTTTTTTATTTCGGAAGGGCTTTTTTACACCAAAAGCGTGAAGAAATATATTTTGCGGCTGCTGCTTTTTGCCGTGCCGTCCCATTTCGCATATGCGTTTGCGTTCGGCTATTCGTTCACGGCACTGAAAACCAGTATGCTGTGGACGCTTGCGTGGGGACTTATCGCGCTTGCGGCACTGAAAAGCCGGATGAACCCGGCGTTAAAGGTGCTGATTACCGCTGCCGCGTTTATTCTGACATTTTTCTCTGACTGGTATTATGTCGGCGTGATTATGGTGCTGATTTTCGGGCTGAACCGCGGCAGCTTCAAAAGACAGGCGGCAATTCTTTCGGTTTTCATCATCGGCTTTGCCATTTATTATACATATGCTTATCATGACCCGCTTTACGGTGCGGTGCAGCTCGGTGTGCTGTTAAGCCTGCCGCTGCTGTATCTTTACAACGGACAGCGCGGAAAATACAAGCTGAAATGGCTGTTTTACACCTATTATCCCGCCCACCTTGCACTGCTGGGCTTTATCAGACCGTAGTGCTTTGTAACAATTAAAGCTTTACGAAAAGCTTCGCAGTAGGGTGAAGGAATATAAAAAAACAGCTCAATGGCGGTTTTTTTATATTCGCGGTTAGCGTGACGAGAATAATCCGAACCCGTTTTATTTTGTGGAGAAGC
>JAKSQS010000141.1 GCA_024404055.1 Clostridia bacterium
AAAAATACTGTCCGTTATTCTTGCTCTGATTATGCTTTTGTTGGCTGTGCCATTCTCTGCGGCAGGTGCCGAGGCGGAAAGTCTTCCTATCGTTTATCTTCTCGGACAGGGCGTTGAAATTATTTCCGCCGATGGAAAGTTACTCTACTGCGACGGGCGTGTGCAGATTGCGGACGGATATATCGGGGACGCAGTGAAAGAAGTGCTTCCCGACTTTATCGGTGCCGTTACTCTCGGCAGATGGGATGAATATCACGATTCGTTGATGTCGGTATGGGAACCTATATATAAAGATATACGGCTGGACGACAACGGAGAAATCTCAAACGGCTCCTATGCTTTCTGCGGCGGCGGTACTGTCGTCAACAATCCCGTTTTTGATATTGGCTCTTATGTGATACAGCCCGACTGGCGTCTTGACCCGTTTTACAATGCCGGTATACTGGACAGCTTTATTCAGAAGGTAAAGCAGAGAGAGGGCGTTTCCAAGGTGAATCTGATAGCGCGCTGCGAGGGCGCGAATATCGCAATGGCTTATCTTGCCATATACGGTTATAATGATATAAACTGTCTTGAGCTGTATGCCTCTGCCGCCAACGGTGTTGAAAAGGTTGGGGCTTTATTCAGCGGCGACTTCAAGCTTTATCCCGATGAGCTTAAAACATATTACTACAGTAAAAAAATCAGCGTCGGTGATGAAAATGTCGATGCTCTTCTGAACTCCGCCGTCACCTGGCTTGCGGAAACCTACGGCTTTGAGGGTGCGTGCCGTGTTCTGGAAAAAATCGTACCGAAGCTGTATGAAAAAGTAATTTATGATGTTCTGCTGACATCCTACGGTTCATTCCCGGGTATTTGGTGTCTCGTCGGTCCGCAGTATTACGCCACGGCGCGTGAACGGATATTCAGCGGAAGAGAAGAACAATATGCCGGATTGCTCCAAAAGCTCGACCGTTACGACCGTGAAGTCCGTCAGAGAAACAACGAGCTGCTTGCAGAAGCAAAGGCGGCAGGCGTCAAGGTTGCCGTTATTGTAAAATTCGGTGAGTTCGTTACCGGCACCCCAATCTATCGTGAGTGTACATATATTGCGGATTCTGACATAAGTGTTGCAAACTCAAGCTTCGGCGCAACGATTTCTGATACAAAATATGTCCGTTTAAGTGATGATTATCTCAGCAAAGCCGATGAAAGATATATTTCTCCGTGCAAACGCATTGACGCTTCCACCTGCGCTTTGCCGGACACCACCTGGATGGTTTACGATTGCAGACACAACGATTTCAATGAAACGATGAACATTCTGCTGAAAAAATTCTTTGATGAAAACGGCGAAATGGATGTAAACACCTTTGAAGAATTTCCGCAGTATTTAACATACACCGGCTCTTCACTGCGTCCCATGACCGAAGAAGATGTGCAGATGAATTTTGACGAGCAGGCGCAGAAAAACAACAGCTTCCTTGCCCGTATCAGAAGAATATTCACTTCATACCTTGAAATGCTCAAAAGCGCACTCGGCGTTGTTTTCAGCCGAATTGTCTTTTAAAAAAATACGGCTCACGGTATTCCGTGAGCTTTTTTCATTGATTGTGCGTTATAGGGAAAGCCCGGAATGATGCCACATCATCCGTTTTGCTTGCCGCTTGCATTCGGCAAGAACCTGTAACCTCATTAAAAACTAAAATCCTTCAATCCCAATTGCAGTGTTTAGCCTACCCACATCAGAAGCGAGGCATTTTTCACCTTTTTGAGATTTGCGCCGCTGCCGCTGCCCTGCTGCTTATAAACCCGGTCCTTTGACGGATAAATCATGGATGGTATGCCGCCTGAAAGCTGACTTTTCATCTGTAACGGCAGAAATTTATACGAAATGCCGTCAGTGCAAACACTGTTCCATACACACGAGGCAAAATATCCGCAGTTTTTATTCAGCGCCCAGCTGTTGCGGTTGACTATTTCACTGCTTGCTTTTTCAAGCTGTGAGGCTGTCAGATAAGTGCTTTTGGACTTTGTGCCGCTCAAGCCCAGCTTATTGCCGCAATATGCCTCAATATTATAATACACTCCTGCCCCGTCAGAACGGGAAAGAGACATGGTTCCTACCGAAACGCCCTGCCCTGCCGGTACCGTGTAACAGCCGACCTTTATATCTCCGTCCGTCAGGTTTTCAAAATAAAGCCAGACATGACCGAAGAAAACAACACGGCAGCAAACAGACATTTTTGCAACATATTTTTCGCTTTCGGCAGAAGCCGCAAACGCCGATACCGAAAAAAGCACAACTGCGACAAGAATAAGGCTTATGACATTTTTAACTTTTTTCATAATATTTCCCTCGATTTTTTATATTTTATATTTATACTATATACCAACAGTTAAAAAATGTCAAATCAATTCAGTTAAATATTTTCATTTTTCAGTTCATCAGCCGTGTTTGCGTTTTTCAGCTTGCCGGCGGAATAAAGTATGCTTGCGAAAACCACCGCAAAAATACTGATGACCGCCGCGGCAACGCTGCCCCACGGCACAAGATAGCCGGTGTCAAAGCCTGCGTCACTCACAATATAAAACATCACAACCGAAATCACGGCGCACAGCGGCACACCCCACAGCAGTGTTTTCACGCCGTATATCAGAGATTCATAATAATACATCCTGTTAAACGCCTTTTCACCCATGCCAGCACTGCGAAGCATTGCAAGCTCACGGCGGCGCAGCGTTATGTTCGTGGAAACGGTGTTGAACACATTGGCGGCGGCAATCAGAGAAATCAGCGAGATAAAGCCGTAGGAAAACACCCGTATCAGCTTTGTAAGAGACAGGAGCTTTTCATTTTCTGCGGCATAATCGTTGAAGAAAAAGCCTTCACCGCTGTCCGTTATCATTTTTTCAAGCTGTGAAGCCACAGCAGCGTGGTCATCGGAAAGAATATACATAAACATATAATTTCTGTCCGTTTTTTCACCCAAAACAGCCGTTTTCATGCTCTCCGGGTAAATGAGCACCGTTCTGCGGTTTTCTATATAAAACGGAGCTTTTTGAGCTCTGCCGCCTATTGTCACGCTTTCACGGGTGAGACATTCCTCCGCCGTGAATTTTTTTGTTTTTATGTCGTTTTCGCCCTCAATGCTGTAATATGTGAACTTTCCGTTTTCATCGCCGGCTTCACCGTCAAATATAAATCCGTCCATTTCCTGTTCGGCTTTATAAAGCGTCAGGTCATAAGGCAGCTTATTTACAGGGAACATTTTATATCGCAGATATATTTCTTTTCCCTCTTCATCAAAATCCCGCTTTTCTATGTTGTCATACAGTATCGCTGCCGGGGCATTTTTATTGAAAAAGTCGATATTGACCGTATCAGCGGTTTTTGTGAGCTTTTTGAACTGCGCATCGTCAAGGAAATAACGCGCAAATTCACCGTCGGCATAAAGGCTGTCCGCGTTCAGATTTTCTTTTTCAAAGGTCTCGCTGACGCTGCCTCTTTCGACAATCAGATATTCGTCATAGCTGCTTAAAAGCGCGTAATCCTCCACGCCCTTTATTGCCGCAATACGCGCCGCCATTTCGCGCATTTCCTCTCCGCTCATTCTGTTGGGGTTAAATCCCACCTCAATATCACAGCCGTCTATATCCGTTCTCATTTCAAAGGTCTCGGTAAAATAATTGCACAGGGATGCCGCCGATATAAAAAGCACAAAGCTTGCCGTCAGAGACGCTATAACGGTGCGGTATCTTCTGCGGCTGCGGCTGAAATTCTTATGGGCGATAAAGCCGGGAAAGCCGAACAGCTTATATATAAACGCCGGTGTTCTGAATTTCTTTTTCTTTTCTTTTATATCAGCCGACATTCTCACAGCTTCAACCGCAGACAGCTTCAGCGCACGGCGAAGTGGTATTCTGGCGGAAATGAGCACGGTTATCACACTGACAGCCGCCGCACACAGCAAAGCCGGTGCGCTTAAAACAAGATGCATTCGCGCAGCACCGCTGACGGTGTTGATAAACTCGCCTGTCACGGTGTCAAATTCATCCGCAAGCAGCCTGAATGTAACGGCAATGCCGGCACAGCCGGCAATCAGCCCGAAGGGTACACCTGCCGCGCACAGCATGAGTGCCTCATAGGATACAGTTCTGCGCATCTGCCTTTTCGTTGCGCCTACGGAACGCAGAATACCGAACTGCTTTGTTCTTTCGCTGACGGAAATGGAAAACGAATTATAAATCAGCGCAACAGAGCCCAGCATAATAATAACAATAAGCAGAGTACCCAGCCCGAGAGCTACGCCCGTAAGTCCTTCATTTCCATAGCCCTGATATGTCAGCAGGTCATAATTCATATTCATGCCGTAACCGTAAAGGTCAAATTTTTCTGACATAAGCCGGTCAACCTGCGCCGGCTGAGCCGCAATGACAAACACCTGACTTGACGCGCTCACGCTCCCGTCGTCCACGGTATAACAGGTATAGCCCGGTGCCTCGTACCGCTCTATTTTTTCATCCGGCCGCAAACATAAGCCGACAACGGTATAGGTTTTTGTATAAAGCGGCTCAAATTTTTCCTGTTCATTGAACGGAATATCCTGCCAAAGCTCATACCCGTCAAGCATACGCCGTCCGAGTTCAAGGGTAAGAACATCCCCAACGCGAAAGCCGCCGCCCGCATCGGTAACCGCGTGCTTTGAAATAACGATTTCTCCGCCGTTTTCGGGCATTCTGCCCTCCGTCAGACACACCGCCGCCATATCCGTGAAATTTTCACTGATACCGGCTATATGCAGATAAGGCATATACTCATTTGCGGAATCGAATTTCGCGTAGCCGTTGTTTTTCATATAGGCAACGGATGAAAAGTCCCCGTCGGACTGTATTTTTGAAAGGGTATCGGGTTCGATATTATAATAAACATAATGAAAGGAACCAACGCTTGTTTTCACGCCATTAAGAAGATAAGCCTGTCCGCTGACCATAGATTCCGTAACTGCAGTGAACATCGCAACGGAAAGAATAATTCCGATTACCGTAACAACCGTTCTCGTCCTGTTCTGTCTAAGGCTTTTAACGGTATATTTGAAAAAAACATCCATGCCGCACCTCACATACGCAGCAGCTTATCTGCGGTTATTCTGCCGTCGGCAACGGTGATTATTCTGTCTGCCTGCAAGGCGATATTTTCATCATGCGTTATGACAATAAGGGTCTGATGAAAGTCGCGGTTGGATTTTTTGAGCAGCTCAATGATTTCCTGGCTGTTTTTTGAGTCCAGATTTCCCGTCGGCTCATCCGCAAGCACCACCGCGGGCGCATTCATCAGCGCCCTGCCGATTGAAACGCGCTGCTGCTGACCGCCGGAAAGCTCATTCGGAAGATGGTTTTCCCTGCCCTTTAAATCAAGTATTTCAAGCAGCTCGTCCAGCCTGTCCTCGTTGACCCTTCTGCCGTCCATAAGCACGGGCAGACACATATTTTCTCTCACATTCAGCACGGGAATAAGGTTATAAAACTGATAAATCAGCCCCACCTGTCTGCGGCGAAAAATTGCAAGCTGTTCCTCGCTCTGCTTATAAACGCTTTGCTCACCCAAAAACACACTGCCGGAGGTGGGCTTGTCAACGCCGCCGATAATGTGCATAAGGGTGGATTTTCCGGAGCCCGATGCCCCGACTACGGCAAGAAACTGCCCCTGCGGCACAGTAAAGCTCACATTGTCGAGTGCCTTCACCTGATTGTCGCCTTCTCCGTAGGTTTTGCATATTCCCTCCACGCGTAAAATATCCATAAAAAATCCTCCTTGTTTTGATAAATACACATTAACATAATACAGTGACGGCGCGGTGAATACAAAATGACGGTTTTGTCATATAACCTCTTTATAAAACTTTATCTCAAAGCAGGCTCCGCTGTCGCCGTTATATGCCCTGATTGAGCCGTTCTGCCGTTTTATAACAATGCTCGCAAGCGAAAGACCGATGCCGAACCCCGATGAATCGGAGCTCTTTCCCTTATAAAAGCGTTCAAACAGATGCGCAATATCATTTTCATCAAAGCCGCTGCCGCTGTCGCAAACGGTTATTTCCGTGAAAATCGGCGTTTCACAGGCGCAGATGCTTATTTTTCCGCCCTGCGGCGTGTGCTCAATGCAGTTTTTGATTATATTTGCCAGTGCCTCCGCCGTCCAGCGCATATCACCCGTAAAGCATTCGCCGTCAAAAAGCGTTTCAATGCTTATTTCCTTTATTTCAAGCCCGGCGGCAAAAAGCTTCAACGCCCGTCCGACACATTCCTCCACGCTTATTTCCTTTTTTTCAAGCTCGTCCGCGCCCGCGTCAAGTCTTGCGATTTTCAGCAGCAGGTCAATAAGCTGTTCGGTGGAGTTGAGCAG
>JAKSQS010000142.1 GCA_024404055.1 Clostridia bacterium
TTGTGTCTGCCCGGGTCGTCTCCTTCCGCGCAGAACGAAAAGCAGATAATAAAAAGAGGAAATAAGTATGTTGGATTTTACAAGTGACTATAATCAGGGCGCTCACCCGAAAATTCTTGAAAGACTTGTTGAAACGAATTTTGAGAAGGTTACAAGCTACGGGCTTGACAAATACAGCCTGAGCGCAAAAGATAAAATAAAAAAAGCGTGCGGCTGTGAAAATGCGGAGGTTTATTTTCTCACAGGCGGTACGCAAACCAACCAGAATGTTATTTCGGCTATGCTGAAGGGGTTTGAAGGCGTTATAGCCGCCGACACCGGACACATCGGCTCGCACGAGGCGGGTGCGATTGAATTTACCGGTCATAAGGTGCTGCCGCTCCCGCATGAAAACGGAAAGCTGACGGCAAAGGCTGTGAAGGATTATGTATTAAATTATTACGCGGATGAAAACTATGAGCATATGGTTTTTCCGGGCATGGTATACATTTCATATCCGACGGAATACGGTACATTATATTCCAAAAAGGAGCTTACGGAGCTTTATGCCGTTTGCAAAGAGTATAAAATGCCGCTTTATATCGACGGTGCGCGGCTGGGCTACGGACTTGTGTGCGGTGAAAGCGATATGAGCCTTGAGGATATAGCGCGGCTTTGCGATGTGTTTTATATCGGCGGCACAAAGGTCGGCGCGCTTTGCGGTGAGGCTGTTGTATTTACAAAAAACAATATGCCGGAGCATTTTATGACGCTTGTAAAAAGAAACGGCGCGATGATAGCAAAGGGCAGGCTTATCGGCGTTCAGTTTGACACGCTGTTTACGGACGGGCTTTATTTTGAAATAAGCCGGAACGCGATTGAAAAAGCGGACAGACTGAAAAACATTTTCAGGAAAAAAGGGTATCGGTTTTATATAGATTCTCCCACAAATCAGATTTTCATTCTGCTTGAAGACAGCAAGCTCGAACAGCTTCAGCAGGATGTGAAAGCAGGCTTTTGGGAGAAGCCGGACGCGGAGCACACGGTTGTGCGTTTTGCCACAAGCTGGGCTACCACGGACAGTGAAATTGACGCCCTTGAAAAAATATTATAAAAAAGGAAGGTACAGGTATGTTTGTATTCATTCAGAAGCTTATTGCGGAGTTTTGCGTTTTTTTTATGATGTGTTACGGCGTTATTGCCGGAACCAACAATTTTGACACCATGACAAAATATAAACGCAATGTAATGCTTGTCAAAGGCTATGAAAACACAATTGAAACAGCGGTTCCGCAGACTGACATTTACTCGATTATCAAAAACCATTTCGACGGTGAGCTGCCCGAGGGCAAAACCGAAAAGAAAGCAATTGTTATCGGTTATGACGGCTGCCGTGCGGACGCTCTTTCGCTTGCGCAGAACAAGGATAACAGTGCCGTGCTCAAGCTTGCCGACACCGGCTCTCTTGTCATTTCATACTGCGGCGGTGTGAACTATCCTTCAATCAACAGACAGGCAACCTCCACCGCGCCCGGCTGGTGCTCCATGCTTACGGGCGAATGGGCAACGGTTCACGGCGTGAAGGATAACGGCATTGAAAAGTCAAACGATTATCCCACACTGCTGACCACCCTTGTGGAAGACGGCAAGGCGGACGCATCCGCATTCTATGTTTCGTGGGGCGGACATTTCAACGGTGACGGCACTACTTATATTCTCTGAAAGAGATATAACGAAGAAAAAGGTAACCCCGTCAGCTTTGTATGTGCCTCCGGCGATGACGGCACATTCAACAATGTGATGAACGATGTGACAAAGGCTGATTGCAGTGACTTCATTTTCTCCATTTTTGAGTTCTGCGACCATGTTGGCCATGATACGGGCTTCAATCTCCGGAACCCGGATTATACAGGTGCTTTTGCAGATGCAGAGGCGGACGCAATGCAGATAATCGCGGCTATTGAGGCAAGAGAAACCTATGAAACAGAGGACTGGCTTATCCTTATCACCTCCGACCACGGCGGTTATAACTCGGCTCACGGTGCTATGTCCATACAGGAAAGAATGACATTTATCGCGTCAAATGTTGATTTAGGCTACGAGTTTTAAATTAAAAAATGACTGCCGCATCCGTTGGGTGCGGCAGTAAAAGTAATTTTTAATAATCTTTATTCTCTTTTATATATTTTCTTATATACGCAAAGGTCTTTTCTTCACCCTGCTCGGACAGCATTCTCAACAGCTTTTCGAGAAAATCAGAGGTTTCGGGATGTATAAGCCTTGCATCCTTCCCTTTAAGAAAATATTCAATCGGGTGGCGGTCTGTATAACTGCCGCCCTGATAAATTTTGCTTGCCGCAACGCGGTCGCAGAACATCTCAATAACAAAATTCAGCGGCATTTTTATTGGTGCGGTTTTTCTGATTTTAGGGTTATAGTCCGTCCAGTATTCAAAATGGTGCCTGTTTCTGCCTTTGTGATGCAGCCATGCCCTTGAATAGCCCCTGTCGTTTCTTTCGTTTTCATTCGGGCTTCTGTCACCGGCGTAATATTTTGCGCCGTTGATAAATTCAACAGGTGTATATTTTGACAGGTCATGCTTTAAGCCCTGCACGGGGATACCGGCTTTCATGCAGTGCTTCATCACGGCATGGCGGTGCTTTGTGATGGTTTTGAAGTGTTTAACGGGATGCGGCATAATTTTTTCCTCACTAAAAAAATATACAGCTATTATATCAAAAAATTATATATTGTCAATTTGCGGGAGTTTAATTATGAAAATTTATGAAAATATCGGGCAGCTTATAGGCAAAACGCCCCTTTTGAGAGTGAATAATCTTATAAAAGAAAACGGTTTACAGGCGGATATACTTGTTAAGCTTGAATATTTCAATCCTGCCGGCAGTGCGAAGGACAGGGTTGCGCTGAATATGCTGGACGAAGCGGAAAAATCGGGCAAGCTGAAAAATGGCACCGTTATTATTGAGCCGACAAGCGGCAACACCGGTGTCGGACTTGCGGCTGTGGCGGCTTCAAGGGGCTGCCGCGCAGTGCTTGTAATGCCGGAAACCATGAGCGTTGAAAGGCGAAAGCTGCTTGCCGCTTACGGTGCCGAAATAGTGCTGACGGACGGCGAAAAGGGCATGGCAGGCGCAATTGAAAAAGCCGAACAGCTTCACAGGGAAACGCCGGGCAGCATCATTGCCGGTCAATTTGTAAATCCGTCCAACCCGGCGGCGCATTATGCCTCAACGGGTCCCGAAATATGGGAGGATACCGACGGCAAGGTCGATATTTTTGTTGCCGGAATAGGCACGGGCGGCACGGTAACGGGTACGGGAAAATATCTGAAAGAAAAGAATCCCGAAATAAAGGTTGTCGGCTTTGAGCCGTTTGATTCGCCGCTGATAACCGCAGGCACGGCAGGCGGACACAAGCTTCAGGGCATCGGTGCGAATTTTATTCCCGAAATACTTGATATGTCAGTTATTGATGAAGTGATGACCGTGAAAACGGAAGAAGCCTACGCCGCAGCGCAGGCTCTTGCAAGAAAAGAGGGTATATTTACGGGCGTAACCTCCGGCGCAGCACTGTTTTCGGCAATTGAGCTTGCAAAACGGGAGGAAAACAGGGGGAAGACCATCGTTGCGCTGCTGCCGGACACGGGGGAAAGATACCTTTCAACAGAGGATTTTATATAAAAGCTTAAAGCAGTGAGAACGGAAAATCCGCCTCACTGCTTATTTTCAATTTTGGTAATCAATTTTTTCAGATTGTTGATACATTCCTCAACGGCATCATAATATTTTTCGTCCATCCCGTTCAGAGATACCAGAATATCGTTTATTCCGTGAGTGTTCTGTTCCCTGCCGAACAGAATATAATCAGCGGAAACATTAAGTTTTTTGCATAGATTACAGAGAGTTGTTATTGACATTCCCCGCTGACCGCACTCAATATAACCCAAAAAAAGTGAGGATATTCCGAGCATTTCCGACAGTTGTTCCCTGGATAGTCCTATATCCGTTCGTATTTTTCTGACCCGTTCCCCGATTTCAAGCTTTATATCGTCTTCCATAAAAAATCTCCATGTTTTTCTATTATTTTATTACGAAAGGTAATAATAAAAAACATACTAACAGTATTGACAAATAATTACTAATGGTATATAATTACTGTTGCCGGTACAGATAACAAAGCGCCATCTGTATTGACAAATTTTGATATATGTAATATTATTGCCATAGAGGATTAGAGAGAAGGTGATATTTAACGGCAAAATTTTGAAACCGACAAAACCGAAATGAACAAATAATTTATAAGGAGACTGCGATTATGGTAAAAAAAATAAGCAAAAGCATTTTTCTGCTTGTAATGGCATTATGTATGCTCTGCTTTTATCAGGTTATATGCAGCGCGAAAGAAACGGTTATAAAGAAGTATAATGTTGTACTGTACTCTAACGGCGGTACGGGAGAAACGGTTAAAAAACAGATTAGCTATACAAAGTCAAATGCGTCCGATAAAATAGTTGACAAAACGCCCTTTACCAAAAAGGGATATACCTTCCGCGCATGGAATACACAGGCGGACGGCAAGGGTGATACGGTTGCCACGGTTAAGCAGGCGGCAGGCAAGGTAAAAAGCGGAAAAACATTGAAGCTTTATGCTCAGTGGGGAAAGAAAATTTATTTTAAGGCAAACGGCGCGGCGGGAAAAACGGTGAGTCAGACAGTTCCCTCAAACAAAAAAACAAGGCTAACGGAAAATGAATTTACGCGCAAGGGCTATACATTTGTCGGTTGGAATACCAAAGAAGACGGTACGGGAACGAATTATCTCGACTGTCAGTATGTAAAAAATCCGAAAAACAAGCTGACCCTCTATGCTCAATGGAAAATTAACAGCTATTATGTGTCATATAACGCTAACGGCGGCAAGGGCACAATGAAGCTTCAGAAATTTACATACGGCAAAAAGACCGCGTCTTACAAAAACGCATTTACCCGTACGGAATATACCTTTAACGGCTGGAACACAAAAGCCGACGGAACGGGAAAATCATACAAAAACGGTACAAGCTTTACAAAGCTGACTTCGGTACATAAAAAACAGGTTACATTATATGCACAGTGGAAGCCGATTACATTTACGGTTGAATTTCGCCCGGGCGTCAATAACGGATGTGAGGGATACAGCTGTAATGTTACATACGGAGTGTTCATGCCTGCCGAATGGAATAAGTGTGAAATACTTAGAGACGGATATAAGCTTGTCAGCTGGAACACAAATCGGGACGGCAGCGGAAAGAAAATTAAAGTTGATGCGGATATTTCAAAGCTGACAAGTAAAAACGGCGATGAAATTGTTCTTTATGCTCAGTGGGAAGAAGATGAATATTCAGTTACATATTATCTTAACGGCGGCGTAAACGCTCCTGAAAATCCCACCAAATACTGTGTTTCCGACGGCAAAATTACACTCACAAATCCTACCCGCGAGGGATATACATTCTTAGGCTGGGCAATCAATGAGTATGATGCCGAGGAGTATGAGCTTGACCCGGAAGAAAACGAATGGCTTCTTTATAAAAAAATAGTTTTACCTATTCCGGATGAAGATATTGCAGAGGTTGCCGAGGATTGGCAATTGCACAATTACAGCGATTTGAAGCTTTACGCATACTGGGCGGCAGAAAAGTAAATAACAGATACAAAACAAGGGATGTCAGGCATATCCGCGTTACGGATAACCTAAAATCCCTTACTTTTTATTGAGAGGTTAAATGAAACAGAAACCGAATGAAAATTCCTTTTCACCGAATATTCTTGTGTTTTCGGGTACATCAAGCTCACCGTTTTCGCTTATGGCATTCACCTTGTAATCCACATGAAGATATGTGGCGTTTTCCTCCGTCAGCTCAAAATCGTGCGCTGTGTTTATCAGCGTATCGTGGCTGAAATGTGAAGCACTGAAGCAGAAATCCTCACCGTTATCCCTTTCAAAGAAAAGGGCGGTTTTTCCGTCGCTTATCTGCGCATAACGCGTGGCAAAGCGGTTGCCGTTTTCCTGCGGACGGACATAATGCTCAAACAGGTCGGACACGGTTGTTTCATAAGCGGAAAATTTCTGACTTCTGTATCGGTCGGGATAGGTTTCCTTATTACCGAGACCGAAATAGCGCACGCTTTCAAAGCTGCGCGGCAGAGTGAATAACAGACCGAAACGCGGCAGACACGGGGCGTTTTGCCGCACATTTCCTTTGCAGCTTACGCAAAGCACGCCGTCTGCGCCGAATTTCCAGCGAACCTCCGCTTTGATTATCGGCGGATGTGAGTGTGAGCCGAGGCTGATTGCCGTGTCGATTATAACGGAGTTTTCATCTTTTTG
>JAKSQS010000143.1 GCA_024404055.1 Clostridia bacterium
TACATATAGGGATAAGCCCTTGGTAAGACACGGAAACACACTTTATTACGGCAACCTCAGTGATAAATTCGTCATTATGTTTCAGGTGTTGAGCACCAATGAGCTTGACGGCTTACAGATTGCGGACAGAGTTTCGGTTCAGCTTCTCAGCACCGACACGGAGCTTCGTCCGCGTGACCGAATAATTCAGAAAACTGAAAAAAAAGGTCTTTATAACGCTATGTATGTCGGCAGAGTATGGCTTGAAAGAGCTTTAGCCGAATAATGAAAAAACGGGCTTCAAAGCCCGTTTTTTCATGTGTTAAAATAAATCTCTCCCGCCTTCAGCGTTATGCCCTTTGCCTGCATCAGCTCACTCACCGTTACAAGCTGATAGCCTTTTTTTACAAGCCACGGCACCGCTTTTTTCACTGCGGCAGCCGTTGACGGATAAAGGTCGTGCATAAGAATAATTGCCCCGTCCTGAGCACCGTTTTTTATCTTTCTTAAAACAGCCGTACTGTTTCTTGATTCCCAGTCCCTTGTATCAACTGACCACAAAATCATAGGATATCCGCATTCAGCCCGAACATCGGCATTATATGCGCCCTCCGGCGGACGGACAAGCCGTGTACCGTGTCCCGTAATCTTTTTCACAATATCGGAGGTGTCTGAAAGCTCCCTGTCGATATTCGTATCTGAATATGTCAGATTACAGTGTCCGTATGTATGATTTCCGATTTCACAGCCTATATTATAGGCTTTTTTTATACAGTCAACAGAGCTGTTCCATTCAGCCCTTTCTCCCACCACGAAAAAGGTTGCCCGTGCATTATACTTTTTCAGAGTGTTTACTATATCAAGCGTTACATCTCCGTTCGGTCCGTCATCAAAGGTAAGCGCAAGCATCGGCTTATCGGGATTTACAAAGCTCACCGTACCTGTATACGCCTTTGCGGATTTAAAGCTCCCCACACAGGCGCATACCGCATATTCACACCGTTTATTTCCGGTAGCTGTTTTTTGTGCAAAGGATGTAACATTGCTGTCGGAAGAAAAAACCGGCTTGAATTTTCCGGTACCGATTTTACGATAAACACAGTAGCCGGAGCAGTTTTTATCCCCGCTCCAACTGATATGGATTTTTCCCGCGTTATATTTTACAGATTTGATGCTTACCGGCTTTACATAAACATTTCTTGCCCCATCCGCATAATATCCGCTCACTCCGGACGGATTATATGCCTTCACCGTATACATACAGCTTTCATATGCCGGTGCTTTTTTGTCACGATAGCGCACTGTATTCTGCCCCTTAACCGTTCCTATGCGCTCCCAGCGGCTTTTACCGATACTGCTTTTCCTGTACAGAATATAGCCCTGCGCATCTTTTACCCTGTTCCATTTCAGCAAAACATATTTTTCCGTATTCGTAACAGATGATATTTTCGGAGCAGTGATAAAAACGATTGATTTCTTTTCGGAATCATGGCTTTTTATATTCTCGTTCGCCGCCGAAACATAATAGGTTATTTTAACACCGTTTTTTATCTGCTCATCTACATAAAATGTATCAGCTACCCGCGCTACGGGTTTGTAATTGCCTTTTCCCGTTTTTCTGTATACCGTGTATTCCTTTGCACCACCGCATTTTTTCCATTCAAGATATACACATGATGTCTGATTTGAGACTTTTTTTATTGTCGGACAGGCAAGATAATCAATATCAATTGCCGCCTGCGCACTTTCCCCTATTACATATTTTGCTTTAAGCAAATATGTGTAATTTTTTCCGCTTTTCACATTTTCATCGCAATAAGAAGTGTCTTTGGGAGAAGCCTCAAAAACAAATTCACATTTATTGTCTGATTTTCTGTATAAAATATATGATTTCGCGTTTTTGCGCTCTTTCCATACAATATTTATGCCTTTCGTGCCGTTTTCAATGCTTTTTATTATCGGAGCTTCACTGCGATTATAAATAACCAGCGAACCGATAAAGATTATTAAAACGGCAATAATTGCCGATAAAATTAAAACTACCCTGCGCTTTTTCATTTTATGTTCCTTCATTTTCTCTTTAACAGTCGTCATATTATATATTTTATACCTGTACTCTGTATTCGTCAACCTTATTACCCGTTTTATTTAATGAAACTATTGACAAATTCCGTTAAAAATGGTAAAGTGCAGATAATTCAATACAGCTGCACGGAAGGAAAGTTCGGTGAAAGCCCGACGCAACAGCCATTGCCGTAACAGTCGGAATGCTCCCGCGCAGCGTTGCTTACAGAATCATTTTTGGGTAATGAAAAATGCGGCTGTTTCTTTTTGCCATGCGGCAGAATATCAGTTAAATTGCGTCTTTATCCCCAAAAGATAAAGGCGTTTTTATTATTTATAACGAAAGGAAGAACACCAACATGAAAAAAACAGTATCACTCATCCTCGCCGTGATAATACTTCTCGGCACATTCGGCATTTGCGCGTTTGCAGCAACCCCTGCCACAGTCTATGTTACCATAGCAGATGAAAAGGGAAATCTTGCCGTTGCGCACGAAATCATCACCGTTAAGGACTCAGACAAGGACGGAAAGCTTACAATCAGTGACGCGCTGTATTATGCACATGAGGAATTTTATGAAGGCGGCGCAAAAGCCGGTTACAAAGCCGGCGAAACCGAATACGGAATAAGCCTTGTTAAGCTTTGGGGAATTGCAAACGGCGGCAGCTACGGATATTATATCAATGACAATTCCGCTTATTCCCTTGCCGATACAGTTAAGGACGGAGACAATGTATATGCTTTCATTTACACCGATACCATGAACTTTTCCGATACATATTCTTATTTTGAAGAAAAGGAAATGAGCTTCAGAACCTACACCTTTAATGAGGTAACGCTTTATAAATACACATTCGACGCAAACTGGAAGCCTGTTAAGGAGCCTGTGAAGGGTGCTGTAATCACCATTGACGGAGAAGAAAGCAAATATGTTACCGATGAAAACGGAAAGGTTAAAATCGCGGTTTTGAAATCCGGAAAACATACCGTCAGCGCAAAAGGTGCAAAGGGCGAAAACATCACCGCACCGGTATGCAAGCTGAACTGTGAAAAGGGCAAATTCACCGATGTTCTGTCATACATATGCCTGGTCGTAATAAACTTCTTTTCAAGCCGTAAAAAATAAATAAAATATCATGCTCAAAAAAATTATTTCTCTTTTATCGGCACTGATAATTGTTTTGTCGGTGCCGACAATATCCGTGTATGCTGCTCACGGCAGTACCGTTGGTGAAACTCAAAAGCTCATCGACGGTATCGTTGAATACAAACAAACGCTTTCCGGTGCAAAAAGCGTTCAGCAGCTTTGCGACGGTGCGCTGGCAAGAGAAGCGGGAAACGGCGGTCAATGGTATATTCTTTCTCTTTCACAATATGATAAAAATCTCAATTTTGCCGAATACAGAAAAGCACTTGAAAATCACATAAAAAGCGGTGATGAATACAATCCCGTAATTTGCCAGAAAAACGCCCTTGCTCTCATAGCAACAGGTTACAGCGGCAGCCTTACGGGTGAAATTCTCGAAAACACAGTCGGTAAGCTCGGCATAATGAGCTATATTTTTGCTTTGCATCTTATTAATAACGGTGTGAGCTGTACAGGCATTTCATCCTCCGGCATAGTCAGGACCATACTTGACAGCAGAAAGCCGGACGGTGGCTGGGCACTCAACGGCTCATACTCGGACACTGATGTAACCGCAATGGCAATACAGGCACTTGCTCCGATGTACTCCGATAAAAATGTCAGACAGGCGGTTGATGCGGCAGTAACTCTTTTAGCAGGTAAAATGACGGAAAACGGCGGCTTTGTTAGCTACGGCATTGAAAACAGCGAGAGCACGGCGCAGGTTATCACCGCCCTTTCCTGTCTGGGCATAGACTGTACCTCCGACAGCCGCTTTATCAAAAACGGAAAGACGCTTGTTGATACTCTGCTTCATTACCGCAATGAGGACGGTTCATATTGCCATGAAGCAGGCGGCAAAAGCGATTATAACGCAACATTGCAGTCATTAAGCGCGTATGTTTCGCTTTATATGGTAAAAAAAGGTCTCGGCTCTTATTATATTTTTGACGCAAAACCGCAAAGTGAAAGCGAAACGACCGCAAAACCGGCACTAAGCGAAAAGACAACGGCGGCAACAACAAAAGCCGAAACAACTCAAAAACAGACTGCCGCGCCGACAACACAAGCAACAACTGCTAAACAGTCAACTGCCTCAACAACAGATAAAGCGGCAGAACAGAAAAAAGGCGGCACTCTTTTCGATATATTTGCAAGGCGTGAAAGCACAACCGAAGCAAAGGCTGCATCCGCCGCAGTAACAACAGTGCAGACAACAGCGCAGACAACAGCACCAACAACCGTGCCGTCAACCGCACCAACAACCACACAGATAACCGTACTAACAACTATACCGTCAACCGTGCCGACGACAACACAAACAACAGCACAGACAACGGAGCAAACAACTGTACCAACAACCATACAGACAACGACACAGGCAACGACACAAACAACAACGCTGACAACCGCGCAGACAACACAACAGGCAGCAACGCAGCCGCCGGAATCAACAGCCGCCGCTTCCTCTGCGGCAACGCAAACAACAGTTGCCGCAGCAGCCGAAACGCAAAACGCGTCATCTGCGCAACAGACATTTTCCGTATCAGAGCAAACAGGCGAAAATACCGATGCGAATAAAAAAAGCGGCTTCGGAATAAAGCCGTATATTGCTTTAGCTGTAATCGCAGCAGCCGCAGGCGCAATCCTTCTGCTTCATTTCAGAAAAAAAGGCGGCAAAATAACATATCTGATTATATGCATTGCAGCCGCTGCGGCACTGTTTCTCACCTTTACAGTCGATATTCAAAGCAAAAACAACTATTATAAGCAGGAAAGCGAAGCGGCGGACGGCATAACCGTTTATCTTTCCATTCGCTGTGACACAGTGGCAGGTCAGGGTCAAGCACCGGCAAGCGGCGTTATACTTGATAAAACGGAATTTACCGTTGAACCGGGCTGCACGGTTTACGATGTGCTGATAAAAGCCGCAAAGCAATACGGTATTCAAATTGAAAACTCAGCGCAGACACCGGGGGACAATTCGTCCGCATATATATCCGGCATAAATTATCTTTATGAGTTCAGCTTCGGAGAGCTTTCCGGGTGGGTGTACCGTGTTAATTCCGTTTCGGCATCCGTCGGGTGCGGAGCATACGAGCTGCATGACGGGGATAATGTGGAATTTCTTTACACCTGCAATCTCGGTGAAGATATAAAATAAAGCGGAAAGGAAGGAAAAAATGAAAACATTGCAAGCATATAATCCGGCAGTGGCTTTCTTTTACCTTATAATATGTGCGCTGCTGCCCGTTTTCTCGGTTAATCCCGTGATTTTATGTGTTTCACTTTTTCTTTCCGTCAGTTTTTATCTGCTTACGGTAAAAAACGGTTCCCGGCATTTTCACCTGTTTTCGGCTGCCGTTTTTGCCGCCGTAACGGTGGTAAATCCCATTTTCAGCCATAACGGACGCCCCGTGCTTTTTGTTATGAACGATAATCCCGTCACACTTGAAGCACTGCTTTACGGCGCGGCAATGGGCGCGGCACTTGTTTCAGCGATATATTGGTTTGCCGCCTTTTCAAAAATTATGACATCAGACAAAATCATGTATATTTTTGCCCGTGTCTCGCCCAAAGCAGCTTTACTTATTTCAATGACGCTGCGCTTTATTCCCATGTTCAAAAAAACGGCACAGCAAACCTCCGATGCGCAAAAAGCAACGGGATTATATAACGACACCGACAGCGCGGCAAATCTGAAAAGCAGATTGCAGGTTTATTCCTCTGTTGTAACCCGTGCACTGGAAACAGGCATCGTCACTGCCGACAGCATGGAGGCACGGGGCTATTCAAGCGGCAAAAGAACCGGCTTTGCCATATACCGCTTTGATATGCGGGACGGCATTTTTTCTGCTGTTGCCCTGCTGCTTTTCATTTTTTTTGTGCTCGGCAGTGCGTTTTCAAATTCAGAGTTTATTTATTACCCTGATATATCGCAAATTCCGCATGACGCTTTTTCGCTTGTTTGTTATATTTCATATTTTATTATGGCGGCTTTGCCGTCAGCCTTGGAACTGGGGGATATTTTCAAATGGAAATTCTTAATATCGAAAATTTGAGCTTTACATACCCCCTGTGTGAAAAAAAGGCACTTGACGGAATTTCTTTTTCTGTGGATGAAGGAGATTTTGTGTGCATATGCGCGCCCACAGGAAACGGCAAAACCACACTGCTGAAAAT
>JAKSQS010000144.1 GCA_024404055.1 Clostridia bacterium
AAGATACATATGGTGCTTGATACAGACACAAAAAACGACGTTGACGACCAGTTCGCCCTGACATACGCGTGCCGCCTGCACGACGAAGGAGCGGTCAGCCTCGACGCTGTGTATGCCGCCCCGTTCACGCATGAACCTTCCCCGTCAGCCGGTGAGGGTATGGAGCAAAGCTATGAGGAAATTATCAGAATACTTGACTTAATCGGAATAAAGGAAACGGAAGACTTCGTTTTCCGCGGCTCTGACCGATTTCTTGACGGCAAAGCCGTTGACTCTCCCGCCGCGAAGGACCTTGTAAAAAGAGCCATGACATTTACGGAAGATGAGCCGCTTTATGTTGTTGCAATAGGCGCGATAACAAATATTGCCTCTGCCATACTTATGCAGCCCGAAATTATCAATAAAATCGTTGTGATATGGCTGGGCGGCACTGAAATTCATCAGGATTTTGCATCGGAATATAATCTTATGCAGGATCCTGCCGCATCGCGTATTATTCTTGACTGCGGCGTTCCTCTTGTTCAGCTTCCCTGCAAGGGTGTGGTTGATAAATTCACAACCACCGTATCAGAGCTTGAACGGTTTATCGACGGCAAAACGGAAATCGGCACATACCTAACCTCTCTTGTGCGTGAGTGCGACAACGGCAAAGCCTCCTCCCGCGTTATATGGGATGTGACGGCGGTAGGCTATGCGGTTCACCCGGATTGGTTTGAGTCAGCCCTTTATCACACACCGTTGTTAACGGAGGGGCCGCCCGGCAGTGACAGCTTCCGGGTGCTTGACTGCTATAAGGACGGGGACGGAGGTCTGTTCTGGAGCCACGACAGTGAACGCCATTTCATGCGTGCCGTGACGGAAATAAACCGTGACAGACTGTTTTACGATTTGTTCGTGAAAATAAATATGGAATAAATAAAGAAAATTACCGTTATGCGCACTTTTTTACGCTATTAATATTGATTTATTTCTTATTTATTGTATAATATATGTTTGTAATTTAATATAATTATTCCGGAGGATATATTTATGCAGAGAACCGAAATAAAAAAGCTGTATGATGACAGCGCCGCCTTCAGCGGAAAAGAGCTCACCGTATGCGGCTGGGTTCGCACCGTGCGCGACTCCAAAGCATTGGGCTTCATGGAAATAAATGACGGAAGCTGCTTCAAGGGCGTACAGGTGGTATTTGAAAGAGACAGGGTTGAGGATTACGACAGTGTTGCAAAGCTCAATGTCGGTGCCGCCGTTATCGTTACGGGTGAGCTTGTTCTCACACCCGAAGCAAAGCAGCCGTTTGAAATAAACGCGCTCAGGGTTGAAACAGACGGTGTCAGCGCACCGGATTATCCGCTTCAGAAAAAGCGCCATTCCGTGGAATATCTGCGCACGATAGCGCATCTGCGTCCGCGCACAAACCTTTATTCCGCTGCCTTCCGCGTTCGCTCCTGCGCCGCGCTTGCAATACATACCTTCTTCAATCAGGAGGGCTTTATTTACGCGCATACTCCGCTTATTTCATGCAGTGACTGTGAGGGCGCGGGTGAGATGTTCCGCGTAACCACGCTTGATGCGTCTGAGCCGCCGAGAAAAGAAGACGGCAGCGTTGATTTTTCGGAAGACTTTTTCTGCAAGCCCGCTTACCTCACCGTTTCCGGTCAGCTTCAGGGCGAAATCATGGCGCAGGCATTCGGCAAAATCTACACCTTCGGTCCCACATTCCGCGCCGAAAAGTCATATACACAGCGTCATGCGGCGGAATTTTGGATGATTGAGCCGGAAATCGCTTTTGCAGACCTCAATGATAATATGGCACTTGCGGAAAGAATGATAAAATTTGCAATCCGTTATGTTCTCGATAACTGCAAGCAGGACATTGAATTTCTCAACCAGTTTGTTGACAAGGGTCTTATTGAAAGGCTTGAAGCCGTTGCAGGCTCCGACTTTGCAAGGGTCAGCTATACGGATGCGGTTAAAATGCTTGAAGAATACAATGATGAATTTGATTACAAGGTATTCTGGGGCTGTGACCTGCAAACGGAGCATGAACGCTGCCTGACGGAGCGTATTTTCAAAAAACCCGTTTTCGTAACGGATTATCCCAAGGAGATAAAGGCGTTTTATATGCGCATGAACGATGACGGAAAGACCGTTGCCGCCTGCGACCTGCTTGTTATGGGCATAGGTGAAATCATCGGCGGAAGCCAGCGTGAGGAAAGGCTTGATGTTCTTGAAAGCAGAATAGCAGAATTAGGCTTAAAGCCCGAGGATTACTGGTGGTATCTTGACCTTCGCCGTTACGGCTCCACGCATCATTCCGGCTTCGGTCTCGGTTTTGAAAGACTTGTTATGTATCTTACGGGAATTGCAAACATCCGTGATGTACTGCCCTTCCCCAGAACCACGGGCTCAGCCGATTTTTAAGAGGTGTTTTTTAAATGCTGCTCAAATATTATTCCAAAGAAAATCTTATGCTGCTTGAAAAAAAGCTTTCAACAGAATATGAAAGCTTTAAAAAAATGGGCTTTAAGCTCGATATTTCAAGGGGCAAGCCCGGGTCTGACCAGCTTGCCGTTTCAAACGGTCTGCTTGATGCCATTTCCTCGGCTGACTGGGAACAGCAGCATTTGCTTGATTACCGCAACTACGGTCTGCTTATGGGAATAAAGGAATGCAGGCAGATGTTTGCGGATTTGCTTGATGTCAACCCGGACAATGTTATCGTCTGCGGAAATTCAAGCCTCAACATGATGTTCGACTATATCACGCAATGTATGCTTTCCGGCGCAGGTGACGGACCGTGGTTCGGCAGAAAAATCAAATTTCTCTGCCCCGTACCCGGCTATGACAGGCATTTTTCAATCTGTCAGTATTACGGTATTGAAATGATAAATATTCCCATGGGAAAAGAAGGTCCCGATGTGGACATGATAGAGGAATATATTCAGGATGAAAGCGTGAAGGGTATGTTCTGCGTGCCCAAATATTCCAATCCCACAGGTGTCACCTTCTCCGAGGATACAGTCAAGCGCATTGCTGCCTTAAAGCCTGCGGCAAAGGATTTCAGAATTATCTGGGATAACGCATATATTATCCACGATTTTTCCGACAGAGGGGATAACCTTTACAATATTTTCGATGCGCTGAAGCTGTACGGAAATGAGGATATGGTAATTGAGTTTACCTCAACATCAAAAATCAGCTTTCCCGGTGCGGGCGTTGCCGCCCTTGCCGCAAGCACAAAGAATATTGAAATGATTCGTTCGCGCATGACGATACAAACCATAGGCTATGACAAGCTAAATCAGTACCGCCATGTTAAATTTTACCGCAATGCCAACGGGCTGAAAAAGCACATGATTCTTCACCGCGCCATCCTCGCGCCGAAATTCAAGGCGGTGACGGATAAGTTAGAGGAAAAATTAGGCAGCTACGGCATTGCCTCATGGTCAAAGCCAAACGGCGGCTATTTCATAAACTTCAATGTTATGCCGGGCACGGCAAAGGAGGTCGGCAGGCTTTGCAGGGAAGCGGGTGTGGTGCTCACCGATGTGGGCGCAACCTTTCCTTACGGCATCGACCCAAACGATTCAAACATCCGTATTGCCCCGTCCTATCCCCCGGTTGACGAGCTTATGAATGCCACAAGGCTGCTTTGCCTGTGCACCCTGCTTGCCGCAGTGCGAAAGCTGCTGAATGAAAAATAACATTTTGGGACTGCGCCTTTAGGCACAGTCCCGTAGTGCAACTATTTAATCCGTAAATTCCTTATATTAGGTATCAGTAACCAACCAAAAAAGTATGAAATAATTATAAAAAAGGCAAAAAGGGGCTTGGAAAAGAGTCTTTTTTTGTTATACTAATAATACCTACATAGGTATTATTGGGAGGTGCTTAAAAATGCAGGAAAAACCTGATTACATTATCAATTTTCAGCGACCGAAAAACACGGAAATTAAATACATTAACGGGCATTGGTACCTATATGAACGCAGTTCGAGATACGACCCGAAAACAAAGAAAATGCACAAGGTGTCCGGTCAATTGTTAGGGTCAATCACCGAAGAAGGGTTCAAGCCGAAAAAGCAAAAAGTTGATCACAAAATCTTTGAAAATGTTGAGGTTGTTGAGCTTGGTGCGACAGGCTACCTCTGGATGAAAAATCAAGAGCTTGCCAATCAGCTGCAACATCATTTTCCGGATTATTGGAGAGAACTTTTTATCATTTCTGCGTTAAGAATAGTGAATGGCTCACGATTCAAAAGGTTGGAAGAAGCCTATGAAACCAGCTGTCTCAGCAAACTGCTGCCTGCCGCTAACATTGGAAAAAATGCATTAACATCTATGCTGCATGCACTTGGTAAAAGGAGAGGTGAAATGCAAAAATTTATGCTTGAGGAGTCAGATGAACTATCTTCCTATATGATTTTTGATGGTCACAGGATAATATCCGATTCGGGAACTCTTGAAAATGCGGCAATGGGCTATGATTCAAGAAGACGATTTAAGAATCAAGTAAATCTAATCTATGCTTTTTCTATCAACTCAGAACGGTGTTTTCCATATTACTACAAACAGTTTTCGGGAGATGTTCCGGATATTTCAGCATTTTCTTCCATGATAGAAGAAGCCGGGATAAAAAAAGAGTCCCTTACCGTTTTGGCAGACAAAGGATTCGGCAGTGATGATAATTTCTCTATGATTGAAGAATGTAATCTAAAGTATATTATTCCGATAAAAAGAACAAACGGAGATTCCAAATTCAATATACCACCTTCTTTTGCTGATTATGATGATTGCTTTTCTTATCACAACCGTTCTATTCTTCATAAAGCAATCTCAAAAGAGGATTGTACCGTTCATATATTCTTAGATACCTTTTTATTTGCAAACGAAATGAACGATTTTACACAGCAACTTGAAAAGAAAAACAATACGACATCACTACAAAAACAAAAAGAAGATGAGAGAAGAAGAAAAGGCAAAAGCAGAATGAGCGAGGAAGAATTTTTGGCATTACAACCTGTGAATTTCAAAGATGCCTTTGTTGAACGAATTGGAGTCGGCACAATAACACTGAAAACGAATGACAAAAATCTTAATGCAGTACAGGTGTACAGTCTTTACAAAAAAAGACAGGCAATCGAGGAATTCTTCAAAATTTATGATGATTCTCTTGATTTTAATTCTTCTTATATGCGTGATAATTACACAGAAGAAGCATGGCTGTTTCTCAATCATCTGTCCTCCATTATGGCATTCAATATTTTGGATGATATTTTTTTGAGAGACAAATCAAAAGCAGTTTCTTTGAATGACTTTATTTCAACTCTTTCAAAGGTGTTTGCAGATAAAGCCGGTAATGATTGGCATTGTGCTAAAATTACAAAAAAGAAAGCCGATTTTATCAGGCTTTTTAATCTTGATATATCGGCTCTCATTAGTGAAATGAATGCTACGGATGCTTTGATGTAATCAACCTAAATTCAGGAATTTACGGCTTAAAAGAATCTTTTATTTGCATCAGTAACAGAGAATACTATAATAATTTAAACAAAAAGAAAAAGACCTCACTTAAGAGGTCTTTGAGCACACATTGTGCAGTTGGAAAACCAACGATTTGAGTAAACTTTTATTTGAACTCAACAGTGCAGTTCCATAGGGATTACAAAACTACAATGGTATAATACATCATAAAGCGGAGGTTGTCAATATGAAAAACGAAAAAAATATTTTCCTGGGTCTTGATATTGGAACAGATTCTCTTGGATACGCAGTTACTGATGAGGAATACAATCTGCTGAAATTCAAGGGGAATCACGCATGGGGCGTAACAATTTTTGATGAAGCCTCTCTGCAAACTGAAAGACGGGGATTTCGCTCGGCGAGAAGAAGACTTGACCGTCGTCAGCAGAGAGTGAAACTGATTCAGGAGTTATTTGCAAATGAAATAGCCAAAATTGATCCACGCTTTTATATAAGACAGCAGGAAAGTTTCCTCTTCCGTGAGGATGCAGGTGAGCTGTTTTCGCTTTTTAATGACGAAAGCTATACTGATCGCGAATATCATTCGCAGTATCCCACAATTCATCATCTGATAACCGACCTTATGAATAATCCCAATCTGCATGATGTAAGGCTTGTTTATCTTGCTTGCTCATGGCTTGTTGCTCACAGAGGGCATTTTCTTAATAATATTGACAAATCAAATATTTCTGCAATAAAGGATTTTACATCAGTTTATCAGTCTTTTATAAGCTTTTTTACAGATAAAGAGTATGCTGCTCCATGGGAATGTGAGGATATATCCGCTCTCGAAGACATACTTAAGAAAAAAGCCGGAGTT
>JAKSQS010000145.1 GCA_024404055.1 Clostridia bacterium
TCCCGCATAAGTCGCGCCGGCTTCATCCTGCTTTACGGGAACTGCGGTTCCGTTTTCAATTTGCTCAAGGGTTTCAAGCAATACCTGCGCACCTAAAACGGCAAGCCTTTCAAAAAGCTGCTCCGAGGTTTCGTTTTCGCCTATGGCTGTTTTTTCCGTCAGAAGAATATCACCTGTATCTATGCCCTCATCCATCTGCATGGATGTAACGCCCGTTTCGGCATCTCCGTTGAGAACCGACCACTGAATAGGCGACGAGCCTCTGTATTTCGGAAGCAGTGACGCATGGATATTCACACAGCCGTATTTCGGATAGCTTAAAAAATCCGGCGGCAGAATTTTTCCGTAGGCAACAACAATAACTATATCGGGCTCAAGCTCCCTGAGAAGCTCAACACCCTTTCCGTTTTTAAGCGTTGCAGGCTGATAAACCGGTATGCCCTTTTCAAGTGCCGTCACCTTTACGGGCGGCGGACAAAGCTGCTGCGTTCTGCCCTTGGGCTTATCGGGCTGGCACACAGCCGCCGCAACCTCGTGCTTTGAAGCCGCAAGTGCTTCAAGACAGCTCACGGAAAAATCAGGAGTGCCCATAAAAACTATTTTCATATATATATCAAACCTTTCGACTTATAAAACATTTTCACTTTTGTAATACTGCCGCATAGCAAGCAGCCAGTCCGTCTGCACAATATCTATTCCCTTTTTCGCATACCACAGCCAGCCTCTTTCCCTGTCACCGCAAACGGCAACATCATCTGTATGGTCGGCGGCAATAATATCATTGCAGTTATATACAATGGGATTTGCCCATATCAGAAGATTCTTTTCGTGCATTGAATTGATATATTCATCGCTTACAACATCTTCCTCGTCCGACTTGAAAAGAATTTCCGCTCCGAGATAGTTTATGTTTCTTTTGAGTATTTCATCCGTAACCTCATCTTTCCGTCTTATCATGGAAATATAATTCAGCTCCGGCGCATAGCTTTCAACCATATCGAGATATTTTTCCTCGGCAGGCGTTTTCACAATAATCTGGTCCTGCATACCGTGGTATCTGACCGCTGCCGTTATCTCCGGTATCGCCGTCCAGAACTTGTCAATATTTATGTAGCATTTTCCCTTAAGCAGCTCAAGCACCTCACCGAGAGTGCTGATTTTATATTCGGTTCTCACCCTGTCGCAATTTACATAATTCAGCCTTTTAACTGCGGACGAAGTGAGCGCACGGATGATTTTACGCGTTCTCAAATGCGGATATTCCATACCGGGGTGAAAAACAAAAAGCTGCTTGTCAACCGACGGCGCAATATCTATTTCAACAATATCCGCCCCGAAATCCACCGCTGCCTGAAACGCTTCAAGCGTATTGCACGGAATGTTTCCGCCGCAGCAGCCGCGATGCGCCGCAATAAGAATGTGCCCCTTTGCCGATTCTCTTATATCCATACCTTTCACCGCCGCCTTCTTTTTTTACTGTCTTCTTTTTCTTAAATACGAGCCCTGCTCAATATCATATTCGCGCGGGATACTGACTTGCATCATTGCGATGTTCGCACTTGCACAGACTACTCCGTCTCTGTCAATTCTCTCCCCTGCCGTTATTGTAAACGGCTTTTTGCCGGGCTGAAGCACCTCAAGCTGTTCCCCTGTAAAAAAACGGTTACGCTGTGTGCAGAATATTCTGCCGTCTCTGCAGCCGTCAACAGAGGCGGAAACCTCCCACGGTCTTATATATCCGCCCTCATAGGTTATATGCGCCGTATTTTCGGGCTTGTCAAAATAAAATCCCGTGCAGTATTCCCGGCTGCTCACCTTTTTCATTTCGTCAATAATCCACTGTTCGGGTACATAATCCGCGCTTCCCGATAAACCGTAGCCGTCAATTGCCGCCCTGTATGCGTTTGTCACCACGGCAACATAATATTCGCCCTTTGCCCTGCCCTCAATTTTAAAGCTGGATATTCCCGCCTTCACCAATTGAGGAATATGCTCAATAAGGCACATATCCTTTGAATTCATAATGTATGTGCCGCCTGTTTCATCCTGTGAAATATCAAACTGCTGACCGGGACGCTCATGCTCCACAAGGCTGTATTTCCACCGGCACGGCTGGGCGCATTCGCCCCTGTTCGCGTCTCTTGCGGCAAGATAGTTTGAAAGCAGACACCGACCCGAAAACGAAACGCACATTGCACCGTGCACAAAACACTCTATTTCAAGCTCACGGGGAATTTTCGCCCTTATTTCCGCGACTTCCTCAATTGAAAGCTCCCTTGCAAGAACCACACGCTTTGCGCCCATTTCATAAAAAGCGTTGGCGGACGCATAGTTTACTATGCCCGCCTGTGTTGAAATATGTATATCCGTATCGGGACAGAATTTTTTTACAAAGCCCATAACCCCGAGGTCGGTCACGATAAGCGCGTCAACGCCCGCATCCCTTACACGGCAAAGGAAATCCGGCAGAGCCTTAAATTCCTCATTTCTCGGCAGAGTATTGCAGGTAAGATACACCTTTGCGCCGTTTGCATGGGCGTATTCCACCGCCTGTGCCAGCTTTTCGCCGCCGAAGGATGCAGCGGCAGAGCGCATACCGAAGGCATCCGCTCCGAGATAAACCGCATCCGCACCGAAACGCACAGCGGCATATAATCTGTCAAAATCCCCCACCGGGGCAAGCAGCTCCGGCAGAAATATATTTTTTTCACTCATATTTTACGATATGGCAGCGTAACCGCAAAAATCCGCTTGCGGTACGCACCCGCCTTTTCTTTATTTTCAGCCGAGGGCTCTCGCTATATTTGACCTGTGCTCTTCGTAGGTCTGGGCAACATACATATTGCCGTCCGCATCGTGGCAGAAATAATAATAGTTTGTTTCCTCCGGATAAAGGGCTGCGTTTATCGCGTCATCACCGGGATTGCATATAGGTCCGGGAGGAAGCCCGTTGGCACTGTATGTGTTGTATGCCTCACTGTAAAGCTGACCGTAATAAGAGTCAACATTCGGTACAATATAATTTGTCACATAGGTCGATGTTGAGTCACACTGCAGAAGCGGGAATGACGAAGGATTATTAAGTCTGTTATGAATAATAGACGAAATTGTCTTCATCTGATCCTTATTCGTACCTTCACGCTGTAAAATCGAGGCGATTATAAGCACCTCATCCGTAGACATACCCAGCTCCGCGGCGCGGTTGCGGTATGAGCTTTTCATTTTCTGCTGGAAATTATCAAACAGCTTTGAAAGCACCGAATTGGGATTTTCGCCCACATAAAACTCATAGGTATCCGGGAAAAGATAACCCTCAAGCTTCTGGTATCTTGTCGCAACATCCGGAATTTTCTCATAAAAATTATACTGCTGCGCCGTTATGTCAAGGTTTGCGTAAAGCAGTGCCGCTTCACACACATTTTTCTTTTCCAGCTTTTCAAATATCTGCGCTATTGTCCAACCCTCGGGGAAGCTGACGGTGACGGTTTCCGTCGATGCACCGTAGCCTACCTTCATGGAATTGAGTATTGCTTCTATTCCGTCATCCTTTTCCACATAGTAAATACCCGGTGCATATTCCGTTTTTACAAACTCATTTGTTTCACTTGAGGTGTATCCGTCGAAGTGTCTGAACTTTGCAAACAGCTTACACACAAATTTCTGACTGACCACGCCGGAATCGGAAAGCAGGTCTATTATCTGGTCGTACTCCGCATTTTCGGGTATAGTTACCGTCACAATCGTTTTGTCCGTATTTATTGATAAAATATCATCAACCGCCGAAAGAACAAATGTTGATACGCCTGCCGTAACCGCCGCAATAAACACAATCGCGCAAAGGAAACCGAGCACCGTTATGAGCACGGAATAGCCGTTCATTTTCTTTTTCTGCTTACTCCGCTTAATTTCGGCACCTGCCGGAGCTGTGCCGGAGCGGTCCTGTGCCTTCGCCGTGTTCTGTACGGGACGGCGTATTTCTCCGTTCGATACGGATGCGCTTTTCTTCACCGGCTGCTTTTGCTGTATGTGCTTTGCCGAGGCGGGTGCTTTTCTGTCCGGCTGAGCCGTCTGCGGCTTCGGCTGCGTGAGCGGTACATATTCCGTATTATCCTGCGTGCCCTGATGCTCATTAGGTAACGGCATTTTCGGCACAGACGCGGGGACTTCCTCTCTCTTGCGGTTCAGACGGGTGTATATCCCGTTTTCTCCGAAATATTTTTCGTCAAAATCCTCTTCCTCGTCCGTTTCCGATGTACCGTCTTCAATGCTTTTTGTAAGCTCTATATAATCCTGCTGCTTACGATTCGCCTCATCCTTGCCGTAGGAATACACATCACCGCCCGAAACGGGTGAACCGAATTTCGGAACATATCCCTCCGGCTCCTCCATATTCAGCGTAAAATTCTGTATTTTTTGGGAGCGGTGTTCATAATACTCGTAAAAGCTTTTCCTGCCGCCGGACGGATTTTCCTCCGGCGTTTTTCCGTTTCCGCCTCTAAACTGTTCGTCCATCAGATAGCCTCCTTAACCGGATATTAAAATTCTTTTATCCGTAACCACGGCACGGATTGTTCTGTCAAACCTGCCGTGCGGTAATGTCTCGTTTATACAGTCTTCATAGCACAAGCCAACAACATCTCCGCCGAAAGAAGAAAGAAATCTGTCATAATATCCCTTTCCGTAGCCCAGACGGTAGCCCTGCCTGTCAAAGCTCAACGCCGGAACAAGGCAAAGCCCGTTTTCCGTCCCGGCAAGCCTGCTTTCGTCCGCTTCCGGTTCTCTCACCCCGAAATGTCCCGGCTTAAGCTGTTCAAGACTGTCTATGTAATAAAAAAGCATTTCTCCGCTTTTTTCGGTGCAGCGCGGCACCGCAACTTTTCTGCCCGTTTGCAGACAGTAATTGATTATTTCCGCCGTATCTACCTCTATTTGTGTCGATACATATGCAAAAACGGTATCGCAGGAGCGAAACGCCCACAGATTTTTAAGCTTTTCAAAAATTTTCAGGTCGCACTGACGCTTATATTCCTCCGTCATGGCGCGCCTTTTTTTCTTTATCGCGTCCCTCAGCTCCCGCTTTACTATCCGTATATCCTTATTCACGGTAAAGTATTCCCTTCCGTATCTTTTCGCTTTCCTCTTTGCCGCTGACAAGCTCAATAATTTTCAGCGCAAAATCAACCGCCGTGCCTGCTCCGCGGGAGGTAATGATTTTTCCGTCGGCGCAAACGCCGTCAAAAAGCACCTGTGCACCCTCAAGCGTGTTTTCAAAGCCGGGATAACAAACCGCTTTTTTGTTTTTCAGATACCCTGCGTGACCCGGTATACTCGGCGCGGCACATATGGCGCACAAATATCTGTCGGTTTCAACCGCTTTTTTCATAAACGACTGAACAAGCGCATTCCTTTCGAGATTGAGAGTACCCGGCATACCTCCGGGCAGAACAATACCGTCAAAGCCGTCGTCCAGCTCACTGATTTCCCTGTCAGCCGTAACGGTAACGGAATGCGACCCCGTTACTGTTTTTGAGCCGACACCTGCCGTAACGACCTTTATGCCCGCTCTTCTGAGTAAATCCACCGTGCATAACGCCTCAACCTCTTCAAATCCCTGTGCAAGAAAAACATAAAAACACGCCATAATACCGTTCTCCTTTTATTATTTTCCGATAGCTCTCTCCACTGCCGCACACACTGCGGCGCTGTTTTGTTCAATGCTTCTGGGCTGTCCGTTTTCGCAAAGGTCTATAACACACCAGCCCAGCTTTTCGGCGGCATACAGAGCCGCTTTCCTGCATGAAAGAAGATACTGCACATTCCTTTCATGCACATCCTTTTTGTTTTCGTCGCCGCTGTATCTCTCGCTCATAAGCCGCTGCGACACCTCAACGGGCATATTCAGATATATAACACAGTCCGGGGCGGGAATGCCGAGCTTTCCGTATTCAAAATCGAAAAGCCAGTCAAGATATTCGTCCCATTCGCTTTCGGGCAGCTTTGTCATCTGATGATACGCGTTTGATGTGGTATATCTGTCGCAGAGAATCGTACTGCCGGAAAGATATGCTTCACCCCAGCGCGTTTTAAAGCCGGAATACCTGTCCACCGAAAAAAAGCTTGATGCCGCATATGCATTAACATCAGAAGGCATGGAGCCGTAATCCCCGGCAAGATATTTTCTGACAAGTACGCTTGACTCATCCTCATAATGCGGCAGCTTTATTTGCAGCACACTGTGCCCGGTTTTGCAAAGATATTCCTTCACAAGCGCGACATGGGTGCTTTTTCCGCTGCCGTCA
>JAKSQS010000146.1 GCA_024404055.1 Clostridia bacterium
TTGTCTCCGTCGGCTTTTCCGTTGTTGTCGGCTTCGGCTTCGGCTTTTTGGTTGTTTCTTCCGTTGTTTCTTCCGTCGTTTCCTCGGTGGTCGTTTCTTCGGTAGTATATTCACCTAACGAAGCAGCTTCCAGATATTCACCCGATGCAAAGGAAATATCGCGCTTATAAACAGTCTGTCCGTCTATTTCTATTGAAACGGTATCATTTGCGCCTTTGCCTTTGATAAACGCACTGAATGTACTGCCGTCAAGAGATACGGTACGCGTGTCATACGCATATCCGTTTACAAGTATCGTTGCTTCTCCTTCAACCGCATCGCCTTTTTCATCCTTAATATCGGGAAGCACTACACTTACCTCAACACTGTTGAGGTAACCGTTGCTGACATATACGGCAATGGCTGTGCCCTCGGTAACCTCTTCGCCGACTTTTTCGTTACCTATAACAGTACCTACGCTTTCCGCGCTGTTTCTGTATTCTGTATTGTTCGTATCAAGCGTAAGACCGATGTTTTCAAGCTTTTCCTTTGCCTCGGTAAGCGAAAGGCCGTAAAGTGAGGGAACCATAACGGTTTTTGTGTTCTGATCCGTAGCAATATAAAGGGTAATCAGTGTGCCGTATTCAACGGAAGCGTTCTTTTTCGGTTCGGTCTGAACAACCGTGTTCACCTCGCTGCCCGGCGCGTAAAGCTTATCAACAGTAACTCTGAAGCCCTTGGAATAAAGAATTTCCTGCGCTTCCGACATGGAATATCCGTATACATCCGGAACCGTTTCTTCCTTTCCGCTTGAAGCGACATGAAGAACTACGGTTTCGCCGGATTTTATTTTTTCATTTGCCGACGGCTCCTGCTGAATAACCTCTCCGTCGTTTGCCGAGTCATCCTCCACACTTTCACAGCGGAAGCTGAACACATTGCTGTATTCATTGTTACCGATTATTTCTTCATACTGCTGACCTACAAAATTCGGAACGGTAACTCTGCCGTCTCCGCCCGACATAAACAGTAAAATCAGTACCAGTGCGGCAACGATAAGTCCGGCAAGCACGCCGCCTAAGGCTATCATCTTCTTTTTCTTTTCTTTTATATCGGCAACCGTTTCCTCAGGTGTCTCATCCTCAACAGGCTCTATAAACGGAGGCTCCTGCTCATCCGTCACGGATTCCGCCGGAATAAACTTTGTGGGCTGCTTATCAACAAAATAAGAATAATCAAATTTGACATTCGGATTATTTTTAAAGGTTTCAATGTCAAGCAGCATTTCTGCGGCGGACTGATACCTGTCTGCGGAATTTTTCTGCATCGCTCTGATGACAATCTGTTCAAGTCCTATGGCAATGTTGGGATTTATCGACCTCGGTCTGACAGCCTCCTCCTGAAGCTGCATAATAGCTACCGAAACGGCATTTTCAGACTGGAAGGGCAGTCTCCCTGTCAGCATTTCATACATAACAACGCCGACGGAATACAAATCCGCCTTGGCATCGGTCATTTTGCCCTTTGCCTGCTCCGGACTGATGTAATGCACGGAGCCTATCGCCTTGTCACTCATGGTTTTCGTCTCGCCCCTGCAAAAATGGGCAATGCCGAAATCCGTCACCTTTATTGTGCCGTCTGAAATAAGCATAATGTTCTGCGGCTTAATATCCCTGTGAACTATGCCCTTGTCATGGGCGTGCTGCAATGCGCGCAGAATCTGCGTAACAAAATGCACCGCCTCACGCTGATTGATAACCTTCTGCTGCTCAATATATTCCTTGAGGGTGATGCCCTCAACATATTCCATAACTATGTACTGGAGCATATTGCCGAAGCTTACATCAAAAACCTTAACGATATTCGGGTGCGACAAAACCGCAATCGCCTTGGACTCGTTTTTAAATCTGCGCCTGAATTCCTCGTTTTCAAGGTATTCCTCCTTGAGTACCTTTACGGCAACGATACGCCCGTCAATATTGTCATAAGCCTTATATACGACTGCCATGCCGCCAACGCCTATGATTTCACGGATTTCATATCTTCCGTCCAGCCTTTTTCCGACATAATTTTCCATAATCTGTAACTTTACGGTGCCTGTCTGCCCCGTGCGCTTCCTTTCTCTGTTTTTTTAAAACGAACCGGATTAATCGCAAAGTATCGCCACAACGGAGATATTGTCCCCTCCGCCGTTGCGGTTAGCCGCATTTACAAGCTTCTGCGCAAAGTCCTCAAACGGGCTTTGCTGTGAAAGCGCAAGTATTTCACTTTCATCCACAAAATTGCTCAATCCGTCCGAGCAAAGAAGAAGTATCTGCGAATAAATAAATGGTTCCACATTAAAATCTATCTCTATGCGTTCATCAACGCCTAAAGCCCTTGTAATAACATTTTTTACGGGGTGATGCTTCATTTCATTTGCCGAAAGCTCTCCCTTGTCATACATCTGCTGAACCAGCGAATGGTCCTTTGTAATCTGCTTTATGGAGTCTGAGCCTATCAGGTATGCCCTGCTGTCTCCCGCATGGGCAATGCAGCAATTTCCGTTTTCAACCACAGCCGCAACAACCGTCGTACCCATGCCCTCAAGCTCTGCGTTTTCCCTTGAGCAGTCATAAACCTCAACATTCGCCGTGGTTATTGCGGAAAGCAGCATATTCTGCACCGATGACAGCTTCATGTTTTCGCGGTGACAAAGCCTGACCTTGTTTTCTATTACATCCGCCGCGGTACTGCTTGCTTTATAACCGCCTGCCGCGCCGCCCATTCCGTCGCATACGACAGCCCACACAGCCTCCGGCGAATAAAATCCGCTTCTTATTGAATCCTCATTGTATCGGCGTACCTTTCCCGTATCGGTCATGGAAGAAATTTTCATTGCCTTGTCCTTTCCCGCACCCGGCGCGTATTATTTTTGCGTAGAACCGCCGTCTTTATGTTTAATCCTTAACTGTCCGCATGATGCGTTTATGTCTGAACCGAGCGTTCTTCTCACAGTTGCCGTTATCCCTTTTGCTTCAAGTATTGATATAAACCGCTTCAGTCTTTCCGGGCTGCTTTTTTTACAGCCTGTACCCTCAACCTCATTAACGGGTATCAGATTTACATGGCACAGCATTCCTTTAAGCCTTTGGGCAAGCTCCCCGGCACATTCGTCCGAGTCGTTCACACCGCTTATCATGGCATATTCAAAAGAAATTCTTCTTGATGTTTCAGCCGCGTATTTTCTGCACGCCTTAAGCAGCGTATCTATATTCCATTTAGAATTGACCGGCATTGTGCGTGAACGGATTTCGTCATTGGGCGCATGAAGTGAAATTGAAAGCGTGAGCTGTAATTTCTTTTCAAGCAGCTTATATATTCCGTCCACAACTCCGCAGGTGGAAAGTGAAATATTCCTCATGCCTATATTAACGCCGTTCTCATCACTGACAAGCTCTAAAAACCGCATCACATTGTCAAAGTTGTCCATCGGCTCTCCGACGCCCATAAGTACAACATGGGATATTCTGATATTCAAATCCCTCTGTGCGGCATAAATCTGTCCGAGAATTTCTGACGGATAAAGATTTCTGACAAAGCCCGCTTTGGTTGACGCACAGAATTTACAGCCCATTTTGCAGCCGACCTGCGAGGATACGCAGATAGTATAGCCGTATTTGTATTTCATAACCACGGATTCAATAAATTCGCCGTCATGAAGTCTGAACAGATACTTAACTGTATTATCATACACTGAAACAAGTTTTTTTTCAATAGTACATCCGTAAATATCAAAATTATTTGCAAGCTTTTCACGAAGCTGCTTTGAAATATTTGTCATTTCGTAAAAATCGGTAACAGCCGACTTATGGAGCCATGCATATATCTGACCCGCTCTGAACGCGCTTTCACCGAGAGCCTTGATTTCCTCTTTCAGCTCTCCGAGGTTCATTGACACAATATCTTTTTTATCCATAAGCCGTTTCCTTTCCCGGAATTATTCCGTTTTCACCTTTTCAAATACCGCATAGAAAAATCCGTCACAGCCGTCCGTCCCCGGCAGCAGGGTAACATATTCGCCCTTTTTCTTAAAGTCCGGAGACTGCGAAAGAAATTTTTCGCATACCTCTTCATTTTCAGCCCGGCGCAGCGTACAGGTTGAGTAAACGAGAGTTCCGCCGGAACTGAGATACCGTGCGCCGTTCATCAGTATTTTAAGCTGAAGAGCCGGAAGAAGCTCCACCTCTTCATATGATTTATATTTTATTTCCGGCTTTCTTGCCATAATGCCGAAGCCGGAGCACGGCACATCGCAAAGAACCCTGTCCGCCCCTGTGAGCGTCGGTCTGAAAACCGAAGCGTCGTTCACACATGGCATGATTATATCTGTTCCGAGCCTTGCCGCCCCCGCATCTATAAGGTCGATTTTATGGGGATATATGTCAAACGCCTTAATTACGCCCTTATTTTTCATTATCTGCGCCGCAGTAAAGGATTTTCCGCCCGGTGCGGCGCAAAGGTCAAGCACCGTTTCTCCCGGCATGGGGTTCAATGCCTCTACGCAGAGCTGACATGATATGTCCTGAACATGGAAAAGACCTTTTTTGAAGCTGTCGAGCTTTTCGATTGCTTTCCCCGTTTTAATTATATTCAGACAGGAAGGGCTTATGTATGATTTTTCAGCTTCAATTTCTTCCGCAAGCAGCTTTTTCAGCAGAGAATCCGTGTCTGTTTTAAGCGTATTTACCCTTATGCTTATCGGCGGTGTCTCAAGGCTGTGCATGAGAATTTTTTCCGCGCTTTCGCCGTATTCCTTTTTCAGCTCCTGCACAATCCATTTTTCGCAGGAATATTTTATTGACATATAGTATGCCGTTCCGATGCAATCGGGAAGGCTCAGCCCTCTGCTTATCACCTTGCGCAGCACCGCGTTTACAAGACCTGCCGCAAACGCGCAGCCCGATTTTTTGACAAGCTCAACACTTTCGTTTACCGCCGCGCTGTCGGGTATTCTGTCACAGAAAATAATCTGATAAGCGCCCATGCGAAGTGCGGTGAGCACCTCCGCCTTAAGCTTTCCGATCGGCTTATCAAGCAGACCTTCAAGCTGATAATCAAGGGTTATTCTCCGCTCCGTAACGCCGTAAACAAGGTTTGCGGCAAGAGCCGCCTCCCTTGCGTCCATATCCTTCGCCCTGCTCAATGCCGCGTCAAGCGAAATGTTGGAATATGCCCCGGAGTGCATTTTCATCAGCACATCAAAGGCAAGCCTTCTTGCTGTCATTCTTATTTTCCTCTATCTTCTTCTCTTATTTGAAAATTTCAGTATCAGTCTCAACAGGTTTGCAATTGATACGAGAGCCGCAGCCACATATGTCAGCGCGGCACTGGCAAGCATTTTTCTCGCTTTTGCTTTTTCGTCCGCATCGAGCATACCCGTTTCATCTATAACCTGCAAGGCTCTGTTACTTGCATTAAACTCAACGGGAAGAGTGGCAAGCTGAAAAAGCACCACAAAGCTGAACAGCGCGATTCCCGCAAGCACAATCGGCTGAAAGCCTAAAAAATATCCGACAAATGCTATCAGTATACCTGCCGAGGAACCGATATTCGCAACCGGCACAAGGGTATTCCTGACTTTTATCGGCGCGTAACTCTGTGCATACTGCGCCGCGTGCCCTGCCTCGTGACAGGCTATACCTATTGCCGCCACGGAGGTACTTGAGTAAACCCCGGGTGACAGGCGTATCACATTGTTTTTCGGGTCAAAATGGTCTGTCAGCTTTCCGCCTATCTGTTCAATACGCACATTGTTTATTCCGTAAAACCGCAGCACATTATATGCCGCCTGTGCGCCTGTAAGCCCTCTTGAACAGGTTATTTTTGACATCCGCCTGTATGTGCTTTTCACATAAAACTGCGCAAGCATTGAAATAAGCAGGGCGGGCACAACAAGAAGAATATAATAATTATCGTAAAAATACATCGTTAAAGCTCCTTATCCGAGAACTGTTCCGGCAGGAATTTTTCTTCCGTTGAGGAAGGTCTGCGCGTCCATGCGCTTTTTGCCCTCAAGCTGTAATTCGGTTATATCTATGCATTTTCCGTCTCCGCAGCGCACCGTCAGTATACCGTCGGAGCGCACCACCTCGCCGTTTTTCTCTCCGCCCGTATAATCGGAAAGTACCGACGCGTGAAGCTTCACGGTTTTCCCGTCAAGCACACAGGTCGCGCCCGGCCACGAATACAGTCCTCTTATTTTATTATGCACAGCCTTTGCGCTTTCACTCCAGTCAACCGGGCTCATCTGCTTTGAAAGCAT
>JAKSQS010000147.1 GCA_024404055.1 Clostridia bacterium
TTGAAAAATAAAACAAGGGGCTGCGATGAAACTTTTATCGTTTCGTCACAGCCCCATTTTATTTTTTATTTTATTTTTCCGTGCGTCTGTCAAACCTCACCATGGCTACCGCAATGGAAACGAGCACAAAAACCTCGTTTGCCACCCCTGCCCATGATGAAGACATCGCATCGTAAACAAGCCACAGCATACTGCACGGTATATTCAGCCTGCGCAGTGTGCCCGTGTTTTCGCTCCAGAACACAAAGCTTGCCATAACCATGGCAACCATCGGCAGAAGACTTTTCCACCCATCATAAGTCAGAACGCTTGCGGTAATAAAAGAAGCCGAAAATACGAACGGTATAACTTTACTGCAAGCCCATTTTTTGTCACGGTTTGAGTAAACAAACGCCCTGACCATGCCTATCAAGTTCATGGCGGCACCGGTCATTTCCTTTAAAAGCAAAAAATGCACCGCCCATGTCAGCCCCATAAACGCCTGTATGATAAGCAGTGTTTTCCTTTTGTTAAACTGATACGACACAATTCCCATGCCCATAGCGGCAAAGCCTATGCACTGAATAAGAAAATCCTTTAACATCCTTTTAACCTCTTTTCGTTTTCACAAAAGAAAATTATATCAGCATAAATTTCAAAAATCAATAAAAAATGATTTTTTGATTTGTTTTTGCATAAAATATAATAAAAAAGGGGGAAAACTATATGTTAAAGAAAATCAAACCTTATGCTTTAAGCATTCTCGTGACACTGTGCGTCGGCGGTCTTTCCACGTTAATAACAGGAAAGGATATGGATATTTATTCCTCGGTAAAAACACCGCCGCTGTCACCTCCGTCATGGCTTTTCCCTGTGGCGTGGACGGTGCTTTATATTCTCATGGCTGTAAGCTTTGCAATGATTTATGCGCAAAGGAAGCTGCTTTCACCGGCTGACAAAACCGCAAACAGGCTTTATACCTATAATTTGATACTGAACTTTTTCTGGAGCATAATTTTCTTCAAGATAAGAGCCTTTGCGGCAGCTTTTGTGTGGCTTTGCGCACTTTGGGCTGTAATTGTGCTGATGACAGTAAATTTCAAAAAAACGGACAAAAAGGCATCTTTCCTTCTTGTCCCTTATCTGCTGTGGGTAACCTTTGCAGGTTATCTGAATATGGGTATTTTCCTGTTGAACCGGGCTTGATTATTTCATAAACAGCTCAATTACAGGTACAAGTGAATCGGGTTTAACTCTCGGCACATCAATTTCAATGCCGTCTTCCTTTTCTGTAAAGCGCAGCTCACTGCCGTCGTGCAGGAACTGTGCATAGTCCACCTTGCCCTGAAGACCGGGCAGCCATACCTTGTAATACGGATAAGCCATCAGATGAACATACAGTCTGCCCTCTTCCTCGGGCTCCGTGTATCTTATATCGGCAGGCGCGGTATATTTGGACTGTGTGCAGCCGTAAATACTTCTTGAATTGTATTTCATCCATTCGCCCATGGCGGCAAGTGCGCTTTCGGCGCGCTTGTCAAGGTATCCCCTGGATGTGGGACCGACATTCAGCAAAAGATTGCCGCCGCATGAAACGGTGTTTACAAGCATACGCACAAGCATTTCAGGGCTTAACCAGCTCTGCTCGTCACGGTGATAGCCCCATGAGCCGGAAAAGGTCTGACAAAGCTCCCATGTTACAAGGTTTCCTTCGCTGTCACGCACCCATTCTCTCGGCTGAACCTGCTCGGGTGTCCATAAATCCTGCTCAATCTGCGTTCTGTTGTCAATGATGATATGCGGCTGGAGCTTTCTTGCGGTGGCGATAAGCTCCTCAGCCTCCCATTCATCCTTGCCCTTGCCCTGAAGCGAAAAATCGAACCACAAAATGTCGATTTTTCCGTAATTTGTCAGCAGCTCCGTCACCTGGTCGCGCATATACTTTGCGTATCTCTTTAAATCCTTGCCCTCGTCAAGTGCCGCCCAATCGGGAGCGTTTCTCTGCGGATGGCAGCAGTCAATCGTATAATCGGGATGATGCCAGTCAAGCAGTGAATAATAAAAGCCGACCTTAAGTCCTTCCGCTCTGAAAGCTTCAACATATTCTTTGACAAGGTCTTTTCCGCACGGCGTGTTTACAGACTTGAAATCCGTATATTTCGTGTCGAAAAGGCAGAAGCCCTCATGGTGCTTTGTGGTAAGAACAACATATTTCATGCCTGCCGCCTTTGCCGATTTTGCCCACTGCTTCGGGTCATAAAGGTCGGGATTGAAATATTTGAAATATTTGTCGTACTGTTCATTGGTCATTTCTTCGTGGTTTTTTACCCATTCGTGCCTTGCAGGCATGGAATAAAGCCCCCAATGGATGAACATACCGAAGCGGTCATGCCTGAACCATGCGGTATCGCCGGGAGTTTTTCTGATTTCATAATTTAAAGCCATGATATAAATCTCCTGATAAATTTATTTCAAAAGAAAACAGCGGGGTGTCAAAAGCTTATTATTGAAAATGTTTTATCAAAAAAGTCTCTGACAGCCTTCAGCACTATTGACATAAACGGTATCTGGTCGATGCCGATTTTGCTGATAACGGGCTGTTTTCTTTCGTTTTCAATGCCGATTTCATAAAGCTTATCAAGCACAATACCGGCAATAACCTCATTGCCGACGGCACTGGGATGAATGGTGTCTGCCGCAATGTATTCGGGATGGTCAAAGGTGAATACCGAATGAACATCTATCAGCTCATATGCGCCGGGGTGCTCGTTAAGATAGCCCTTAACGGTTCTGTTCACTCTGACAACAGCAACATTGTAAAAATCTCTTAAAAGGTCAAAACGGGGATTGTACAGCGTGTTGACAAGAATTTTTACATCGGGATTAAGAGCCTTAACGGTTTCTATAATCTCGGCAAATTCCTTCTTCATGTTTTCTTCTATATCGTCAATAATATCATATTTACCGATAATATAATCCGCAAGAAGTCTCGGAAGATTCTGCTGTAAGTAGTTGTTGCCGCCAATGGAAAGGCTGATAATATCCGCAGCCGCAACATCTTTTCTGATTTGCTCATGTTTGAGATGATTGAGCACACTGCCCGTGGTAAAGCCGTTCACCGCGTCGTTTTTGTAATTATATCCGTTGGTGTTTGCAACGATTCTGCCGAAGCACGCTTCATCACTGTTGTAAACGCCTGCACCCCACGCAATGGAGTCACCGAGAAGAACATAATTGAGCGGTTTGTCTGCCGCGAAAGCAACGCTGACACAGCCTGCGGCAATAATGAGAGCAATAAGTAAAGCAATAACCTTTTTCATTTTTTTCATTCTCCTTTTTCATTTTGGAATATATTAACATAAAACTCGCAAAATTTCAATATTTTTCCGTTTATATACTTCAATTTCAAAAAAAAATGCATAAAAGGTATTGACACTGACGCAGCGTAATAGTTTATCATATAAATACGGGAGGTGAAAAGATGAAAACCGTGAAGCAGATAAGCGATATATCCGGCGTGAGCGTGCGAACGCTGCACCATTATGACAGCATCGGACTGCTGCACCCGTCAGGTTATACCGAATCGGGTTACAGACTGTATGACAATAATGCGGTAAAAAGGCTGCACTGCATTTTGATTTTCAGAGAGCTCGGCTTTCCTCTGAAAAAAATTAAACAGCTTGTCGATGACCCGGATTTTGACATGGCAGACGAGATGAAAAAACACATCCGGCTGCTAAGACAGCAAAAAGAGCAAACGGAAAAGCTGATTTCCCTTGCGGAAAGAATTATAGAAAACGGAGATGACATAATGGATTTTACAGCATTTGACAAAAGCAAAATGAAGAAATATGAACAAGAGGCAGCAAAGCGTTACGGCAAAACTGACGCATACAGGCAGAGCACGGAAAAAACAGCAAGCCGCACAGAAGCGGAAAATTTGCTCATTGCCGACGGAATGATGAAGCTTTTCGCCCGTTTCGGAGATATAAAAGAAAGCACCCCGGATTCAGCCGAAGCAAAACAAGCGGTAACGACGCTTAAAGATTATATCACCGCAAATTATTATGAATGTACAAACGAAATTCTGTCCGGGCTCGGTATAATGTATGCTTATGACGAGCGGTTCAAGGCGAATATAGATGCCGCCGGAGGTGACGGCACGGCGCTTTTCGTCTCACAGGCAATAGCGGAATATACAAAATAAAATATCTTGATAAAAAAGCGGCATCTGTGTTATACTTTTCCAAAAGGAGGGAATACAGATGTCGGTTTTTACTTATAACGGCAGCAGCTTTATCATGGACGGAAAGGAATACACCGTTATTTCGGGAGCTATGCACTATTTTCGTATTCCGCGTGAATACTGGTATGACAGACTTTTAAAGTTAAAGGAATGCGGCTTCAACACGGTTGAAACATATACCTGCTGGAACCTGCACGAGCCGCAGGAGGGTATTTTTGATTTTTCCGGAATGCTTGACCTTGAGGCATACATAGACACAGCGGCGCAGCTCGGACTGAATGTCATTCTGCGCCCCGGTCCGTATATCTGCGCCGAGTGGGAGTTCGGCGGACTGCCTGCGTGGCTGTTAAATTATAAAGATATGGATATACGCTGCAACGATGCCGTTTTTATTTCAAAGGTGGAGCGTTATTATAAGCAGCTGCTTTCAAGAGTGGTTCCGCATTTATGCACCAACGGCGGCAACATCATAATGATGCAGATTGAAAACGAATACGGCAGCTACGGCAATGACCACGAATATATGCAGAAAATCGCGGATATATACATCGAAAACGGGGTTGACTGCCAGCTTTACACCTCGGACGGCGCGTGTTTTTCCATGCTTTCCGGCGGCACATTACCTCAATATCCGTGCGTTGCAAATTTCGGCTCCCGACCGGATGAAAATTTCCGCATTTTAGGCGAGTTCAGACCCGGTCAGCCGAAAATGTGCGGCGAATACTGGTGCGGCTGGTTTGACCACTGGTATGAGGAACATCATGTGCGCGACCCCAAGGAGCTTGCCGGACTGTTCAGGGATATGATAGACGCGGGTGCGTCGCTCAATTTCTATATGTTCCACGGCGGAACGAATTTCGGCTTTATGAACGGCGCAAATTATTACGATGTTTACGAGCCTACAATAACAAGCTATGATTATAATGCCCTGCTTTCGGAAGCGGGCGACCTGACCCCGGCATATTTTGAAGTGCGGATAATCATTGAAAAGCTGAACGGCGAACCGCTGCCGCCGCTTACGGTTAAAAACTCCGAAAAAGCGGCATACGGAAAAATCAAGCTGTCTTCACGGTGCGATATTTTCAGTGCCCTCAACAAAATTTCAGCCCCCGTTCACACGGCTGCGCCGAAGTTTACGGAGGACATAGGACAGTATTACGGATATACCGTGTATTCCACGGTGCTTGAAGGTCCCGCAGATGTTCAGAAGCTGAATTTTGACGCGGTGCACGACCGCGCAATTGTGTATCTGAACGGAAAATATATGGGCTGCTTTGAGCGCAGCCGCCGCAGCGACAACATCGAAATCGGGCTTGCAAAGGGTGAAAAAGCGCAGCTTGATATTCTGTGTGAAAACATGGGCAGAGTAAATTACGGACCGAAAATCATGGACAGAAAAGGGCTGCGCGGCATCCGCTTCGGTCTGCAATATCATTTCGGTTGGGATATGTATCCCCTGCCGATGAAAGACCTTTCCGCTTTGGAATTTGAAGAAAAAGAGGGAGAAGAAACCGTCGCCTCATTTTTCAGGGGTGTTCTGAACATTGATGACGAACCGCGTGACACCTTCATCCGCCTTGACGGGTATCACAAGGGAATTGTGCTTGTAAACGGGTTCAACCTCGGCAGGTATTACAACGATGCAGGTCCGCAGAAAACCCTTTACTGCCCCGCGCCCATGCTGAAAAAGGGCGAGAATGAAATTATCGTGTTTGAAACAGACTCGGTACAGGATGTAACCGTTGAATTTACCGATACACCGGAGCTGGGATAAGAGCCTAAGGTCTTCGTTTTCCGATGTTTTCCTCCGCTCCTACTGCGTATGTGATAATTTTAGGGGAGTTAGGAGTGCTCAAAAATGTGAACCGCTGACCCTTCCGACGCCGGTTTATTTGGTGCTTACTCATAGCAGACAAAATAAAGACATCCAAACCTAAAATATCAAATAAAAGGTTTGGATGTCTTATTTTTGGAGGTACCACCCAGATTTGAACTGGGGAATAACGGTTTTGCAGACCGTGGCC
>JAKSQS010000148.1 GCA_024404055.1 Clostridia bacterium
GTCGCAACGCAAGGGGGACTGGTCAGAATCTAATAGGACGAGATGACGCTTAAGTCCAAAGCCGATTATATGCAGCAGCTTGTTGACACATATTATGAGCGTGAGGGATATTTCACGCACTGCCGCCTTGAAAGAAAAGACGATATGACGAGTGCAAAGCCCTGCATAACAGATAACGACGGACTTTTTACGGGAATATATCTCGGTGTGCAGTCTTACCGTTATGCGGTGACGGGAGAGCCTGAGGCAAAAAGCAACTGCGACAGAGCGGCAAAGGCTTTATTAAAGCTTGAAAGCATAACAGGTATACCGGGCTTTACAGCAAGGGCATACCGCCGTCCCGGCGAAGCCGGCTACGGTGACGGGTATCACGAATTTCACAAAACAAGCGATGAAACAAGTGACCTTGAGTGGCGCGGAGAAACCTCCAGCGACGAAATGGTCGGTCATTTCTTCGGTCTTTCGCTTTATTACGATTTGGCGGCTGACGAGCAGCAGAAAAAAGAGGTTTGCCGTTCGCTTTGCGCCATTGTTGACCATGCGATGAAAAACGGCGGCGTGTTGTGTGACATAGACGGTCTGCCAACCACATGGGCACACTGGGGACCCGACGAGCTGAATCGTGACGACATCAGATATAACGAGCGCGGTGTAAATTCACTTGAATACCTTATGATGCTCAAGACCGCATATGAAATGTCGGGAGATAAAAAATACGGGGATTATTATGATTTGCTTGTTAAAAAAGAGCATTACGCGCTGAACGCGGCCCGGCACAAGGTTGTTGACAAGCATGTTATGCATATTGACGACAATCTGTGCTTCCTCACCTCGCTCACTCTTTTCAGATATGAAAAGGATGCGCATTTAAGGCAGATACTTCTCATGGGTCTTCGCCACCACTGGGAATATGAAAAAATCGAGCGCGCACCCATGTGGAACATTGCCTTCGGCGCGATTACGGGCGAATTTTGCGAGCTTGACGCGGCTGTCCGCTCCCTTGAAGAGCTGCCCGTTGATATGATAAATTACGAAATGAAAAACAGCATCCGTCCCGATATTGAATGGGACGAGGGACAGGAGCTTTTCGACGGAGGACTGCAAATGAAAGAGCCCTTGCCGTATGACGAAAACAGGCTGACAAATTTTGACGGCAACCCGTTTTTGCCCGATTATCCGGCAAGAAAAAATCAGAGCACGGAAAATCCGCACATTTATCTGCTTCCCTACTGGCTGGGCAGATATTACGGACTTATCGCGGATGACGAATAAATAATTACATTTTTAAACTATACCGAAAAAGCGAATCGTTTGCACTGATTTTTTAGTGCTTCGACTCGCTTTTTTAGTTCTGTTCTGTCACAGCTTCATGATTTTTTATTCCGAATTACAGCGCGGTTTCCTTAAAACCGTCCGATGTAAGTATGTAAACACTTTTATAGCCTGCCTTGCGGCACTGTTCAGCACCCGTATCAAAGCCGAAAATCAGCGTATCAGCACTGTGGCAGTCACTTGTAAGCGTTACGGGCACATTCCGTTCGTTCATTCTGTTCAAAATGAAATCCGCAGGATATGCTCCGCTTTTTTTCGCCCTGTTCATTGCTCCGGTATTAACCTCAAACACAAGCTCCGGGCGAAGGTCAACAATTCCGTCAAGCACCTCAAGAGCTATTGATTGATATTTTCTGTCATTTTCGTCAAACAGATGACTGACGGTATTGAATTTGGTTATAAGGTCGTAATGTCCCACAACATTCACCTGAGGAACCTTGCACACCTCATACACCTGCGAATAATAATACTGTGCAAGGCGGTTATAGTCGCCGCCGAAAAGCTTTTCACAGCCGTTTTTAAGGTATTCGGCCGAATGGTCAACGGGAGAATGCTCTTCTGCGTTATGCAGCTCATGCACAGAGCCGATAACATATTCAAAATCGTCAAGATTTATCATTCCGAGCGTGTCAACATCATATTCTATGCCGCAAACTATATCAATTACGCCCCTGTATTTTTCCTTGAGAGCCTTTATTTCATTCAGGTAAAGCCGTGTTTTCTGCACGCTCATCGCCCACCCTGTTTCATACGGCAGCGGAGCGTGTCCGGAAAAGCCGAGAGAAACAAACCCCAACTCCACGGCAGCCTTCACAGTGTCCTCGGCAGGACTTTTTCCGTCGCAGTAATTTGTGTGCGTATGACAGTTTGATATGTATTTCATATTCCTTCCTCATATACCGGGGGCTGAAAAACAGCCCCCGCATTCATTTTATTATAGTTATGCAGCCTCTTCACTGTCATCATCCGCGCTGTTTATCATACCGTTTCTTCTGAAAAGCAGGGAGATGCACCATATACCCGCAACAGCAACAAGTGTGTAGATGATACGGCTTATTATGGCTCCCTGTCCTCCGAATATCCACGCAACCAGGTCAAAACGGAAAAGACCGATTGAACCCCAGTTGAGAGCACCGATGATTGTAAGAATAAGTGCTATTCTGTCAAGCATAAATTTCACCCCTTTTTTGCTTTTATTATAAGCGAAAATTTATGCTTTATTCATTTATTTTTCTAACGAATTTTCGATTATGGCACGCAGGTCGTTTACGCCCTCTCCGTTAATCGCCGAAAACGGCACCACGGGAACAGCTCCGTATTTTGTGATGATTTCACAATGCTTTAAAATCATTTTGCTTCTTTCGGTTTTATTCAGCTTGTCGCATTTTGTAAGTGCCACAGCAAAGGGTATACCTGTTTCGGAAAGAAATGAAAGCATATCCATATCATCCTGTGACGGCTCATGGCGCATATCAAAAAGCTGAACAACAAGCTTTATATTGCGCCCCTGCGAAAAATAGCTTTCCATAAGGCTTGCCCAGCGCAGCTTTTCCGCATGGGAAACCTTTGCATAGCCGTAACCCGGAAGGTCAACAAAGCGGCAGCAATTCAGCTTGAAAAAATTCACCGTAACGGTCTTTCCGGGGACGGAGCTGACCCGTGCAAGCTGTTTTCTGTTAAGCAGCTTGTTAAGAAGTGAGGATTTTCCGACATTGGAGCGCCCGGAGAACGCAATTTCCGGCATATCAGAGCTGAAAAGCTGACTTTCAACCCCTGCCGATGTTTCAAAAGCGGCACTTTCATATTTGATTTTCATAAAATAACCGTCCTTACTGCGTTATGGAACGCGCTCTCCCCGTCCGCTTTTTCGCTTCCGACATAATAAGCTGTCCCTGCTGCGGCGTATTTTCACTGACAATTGCACAGTCAAACACCGTATTCAGTCTGTCCGCGAAAATAAACTCGACATTTTCTTTTACTATATCCTCAACCTCCCATAAATCGGAGGCGTTTGAGGTGGGAATAATAACCTGCTTTATTCCGGCAAGATATGCCGCCATGGTTTTTTCTTTCAGTCCGCCGATTGCCATAACTCTGCCTGTAAGAGAAATTTCACCCGTCATCGCAACGGTTCCCTTAACGCTTCTGCCCGAAAGCGCGGAAAGAAGGGCTGTGGCAATTGTAACACCTGCCGACGGACCGTCCTTCGGCACTGCGCCCTGCGGAACATGAATGTGAATATCCTTTTTCTTGTAAAACTCGCTGTCAATATTATATTTACCGGCAACGCTTCTTATATAACTGACCGCCGCCATGGCGGATTCCTTCATCACATCGCCCAAAGAGCCCGTAAGCTCTATTTTACCCGTTCCGTCAAGAATAAGCGCCTCCACCGTCAGCATTTCGCCGCCGACAGCCGTCCATGCAAGCCCGTTGACAACGCCTGTTTTATCTTCAAGTGAGCTTTCGTCATTTCTGAACTTGACAGGACCGAGAATATCCTCAATTTCGTTCACTCCGACGCCGACGCGGCTTTTTCCGCCGACAATATCCACCGCTGCCCTGCGGCATATTTCCGCAAGACGCTGCTTGAGCTTTCTCACGCCTGCCTCACGGGTATAGCCGTCAATCAGCTTTTTGATTGCTTCATCGGAAATACGGAAGCTTTTTGCATCAAGCCCGTGACAGCTCATCTGCTGTTTTACAAGATGCTTTTTTGCAATATTGAGCTTTTCGTTGAGCGTATAACCCGAAAGCTCAATAAGCTCCATGCGGTCGGCAAGCGGCTGCGGCACGGCTGAAAAATCATTTGCCGTGGTAATGAAAAGCGCCCTGCTCAAATCAACGGGAAAACCGATATAATTATCGCTGAAGCTGAAATTCTGTTCGCTGTCAAGCGCCTCAAGCAGTGCGCCTGACGGGTCGCCCTTATAGTCAAAGCCTAACTTGTCTATTTCATCAAGCAGAATAATCGGGTTCATACTGCCCGCCTGCTGCAAAGCAGTCACAATACGCCCCGGCATAGAGCCGATATAGGTTTTTCTGTGACCTCTGATTTCCGCCTCATCCCTGATGCCGCCTAAAGAAATGCGGACGAATTTTCTGTTCATCGCCCTTGCAACGGACTTTGCAACCGAGGTTTTGCCCACTCCGGGAGGTCCCGCAAGGCAGATAATCTGTCCTTTTATATCGGGCGCAAGTGCCTTCACCGCAATCATTTCAGTGAAACGCTTTTTTACCTTTTCAAGCCCGTAATGGTCCTGCTCAAGTATTTTTTTCACATTGGGAAGCCTTAAATCGTCCTCGGTATATTTTCCCCACGGAATGAGAAGACATGAATCAAGATAACAGCGCGAAACCGTTGCCTCCGGCGAGCCTGCCTGCATTTTTCTTAATCTGTCGCATTCCTTTAAGAGCTTTTCCTTCGCTTCATCGCTCATCAGAGAGCTTTTTATCTTTTCGCGGTATTCATCAGCCTCCGCACAGGCATCCTCGGAGTCTCCGAGCTCTTCGTTTATTACTTTAAGCTGTTCACGCAAATAGTATTCTCTCTGATTTTTGTCTATCTGCTGCTGAACGCGCTCATTAATATCCGCCTCATATTCAAGTATATCCGCCTCTCTCGCAAGAAGCACGCACACCTTTTCAAGCCTTTTTATCCTGTTGAGCTCAGAAAGTATCGCCTGCCTGTTTTCAACATCCGTAAACGCGTTTGATGCTATACAGTCGGCAAGCACACCGGGGTCATCTTCCGCGGCAACGGATATGGCAACATCGGCTGCAAGCTTTGCGGAGCTTTGCGCGTATTGCTCAAAATAATCCTTCGCCTTGCGTACAAGCGCGTCGGAATATTCCTTCATCTCGGCAGGAATTTTAAAACCGTTTCTCTGTCTTACCTTGCAGACAATGTACGGGTCTTCGGAGATCGTTTCACTTATGCACGCCCGCCTTATTCCTTCAACCACAACGCGTACAGAGTCGCTGCCGGGAGATTTAATAACCTGCCTGACCCTGGCAATCACTCCCATATTATACAGCTCTTCCGTTTTCGGATTTTCATATTTTATGCTGCGCTGTGCAGTCAGAAAAATTCTCTGGTCGGCGTTCATGGCAGCCATAACGGCGGCAATGGATTTTTTGCGTCCCACTTCAAAATGTATGCACATATCGGGGAACACAACGATTCCTCGAAGGGCAACCACGGGAAGGGTCACATTTACTGTACCGGGCATTTAATCATTCCTTTGTTTTAAGTCATATGCTGCATTATACAACAATCACGCGCTTAAATCAAGCACATTGAGGCATTTACCTTAATAATGCAGAATATATTTAAACGGTGATTGATATGATTATAAGATTTAAAAAGAAATATTTCGTTATCATCTGTCTGCTTGTGACGGTCTGCGCTGCCGTTGCCCCGGCAGTGCAGGCGAAGAACGACGAAACGGTTTTATATGTTATTATGTACCATCAGGTATCACAAAGCAGCAAAAACACGGGTAAATATGTTGTAAGCGTCGCAGAGCTTGAAAAAGACCTGATTTATCTCAATGAGCACGGCTATCACACCGTAAACACCGCAGACCTGACCGAATATGTTTACCACGGAGTAAAGCTGCCCGAAAAACCCGTTCTTTT
>JAKSQS010000149.1 GCA_024404055.1 Clostridia bacterium
AGCATTCTTTCTTTTGTGGGAATTTCACGCCCTTCTCTCGTTTAGATTAATTGGATTTGTTAAAAATGCAGATTCCAATGAATTGATTTGAGCGAGAGTAATACCCTGTTCTGTTCTATTCTGTTCAGTTTGTGTAGCAACAACGGGAATCGGCATTTTTTGTGCGTCGATTTCGGTTGGCGCACTTTTTATTTTCAATTGCACAGGAAAATTTGCCCTTTCCGTCGCGGCTGCGCTGCACACCATTAAAAGTCATCTACAAAACAGCCGTCGGCGTGTGCCGACGGCTGTTTTGTTTATAAATTCAATTCTTTATTCGTTATTTCTGAAGCCATTCAATAATGCCGTTTTCAAAGCTGACATCAACACTGTTTCCGTTAGCGTCCACAGTTTTCATCCCGTTAAGGGGCTGTTTATCAGCGAGCCTGCAAAGATTATATCCGATAGTTTTAGCCAACAGATGTGAAATAATCGCGTTGGAGCCGTCCGGCAGCTGAACTCTGTTTGCAAAAACAGTATGGCGGCATTCACCCTTAACATTGGAATTTTTCATAAGCATATTCCAGTTAGGCGCGGAAAACAGGAAATACCAGACAAGCGGATCTGTTTTGGCGGAAATCATCCATATCGGCGTATCGGAAACAGCCTTAGCGTTTTCTTTTGATAAGAACTTATCTCCGCAAAGAATTACGGCTTTTTTGAAATAATCGGAATGGGCGATAAGAACGCGCCAGGCAAGTCCGCCGCCTGCCGAGCCGCCCATAATGTATATCTGGCTCATATCAATTGTATCAGCGTGCTTGCCGACATATTCTTCAATCAGGCTGAACACCTTGCCTGACTGTGCCGCGGAAATAACATACTCCGGTATTTTCGGCATAAGCAGATATGCACCGCCCTCATTGAACTTTGCCTGCATCTCATCGCTTGCCCAGTAAGTAAGACCGGACTGCTTGAATGTAACATCATTCCACGCATGACCGAGACCGTGAATATAAACAACAAGCGGATAGGTTTTTCCGTTTTCAGTTTTCGGCTCATATGCGGCATATTTCATACCGTTTGCCGCCGTACTAACGGGAAATTCATTTGTAAGCGCGTCAAAATCATTCACCGATAACGCAAAAGCGGACACCGTAAACGCAAACGCCATTACTACAGCCAGAATAATTGATATAATTTTTTTCATGCTTAAAAACCTCCTTCAATTTAACGGCATATTGCAGCCTGTAAACAATATGATAACATATAAAACAGTTAATGTCAATATTTTTGCTTTCTTAAGTAATCTTAAAGAAATAACGAAATGAATATTCGGCTGCCGAAGTCTTTATTCTATATTTTCTGTTTTTCTTATCAGAACACCTTCAAGTGTAACAAATGCGGGTATGAAGCTGTCACTAATCAGCAACAGCATTTTTTCAATTTCCGTTTTGTCATATATATGTGCGGCGGTGTTTCTTTTTTTCAGCATTGTCAGCCAAACGGCTTCATCATCAATAAATCCGGTTTTGTAGCCTGCTTGCAGAATTTCCCTCGGTGAGCCTGTTTGGGCTTCGTCAACGCCGTGCACTCTGAGAACCGCCTGTAATGCCTTCCACGCAAGCTCAAATGTAAGGTTAAACTGACCGATTACACCTGTTCTGTATATGTCATTTTCCTGTGCCATATTGAAATCGGCACTTTTTAAAACTGAAAGGCAATTTGAGAAATTATCCAGTTTTTTCATACAAAACAACACCGTCTCTTTCTATTTCAAGTTGAAGCTCAGTGGAAATACCGTTGTCAATATTCACTATATCAAAGCATAGCAGAGAATTTGCATTTTCTGTTATATCCCGGTAAAATCCGTCAAAATCGCCGCCGGTAACGGCAATATCAATGTCGCTTCGCTCTGTGTTTGTTCCACGGGCACGCGACCCAAAGAGAATGATTTTTGAAACATCGTTCTCTATCGCAAAATCTACCATGTTATTTATAACACCCTGCGGCAAATTATACTGCATGATACATTCCCCCTGACATTTCTGCAATCATTATAATATATTCTCTGATAATATGCAACATATTTTCAGCCGTCAATGCGGTATACATCAAAAAGGAGCGGATTTGCCGTGTGACATTTCCGCTCTGTACATTTTATTCTACCTTGTCAAGTCCGAGTGCTTTTTCGCAGTCCTTACAGTACAGTATCCAGCTTTCGTCCATTTTTGAACCGGAGGAAATGCTGATTTCCTTTCCGCAGTTGTCACAATGCACGGTTTTCGTGCCGCAGCTTGTGAAAAGCAGGGCTGCCGCCAGCACGGACAGTAACACAATAAAAAGTTTTTTCATTAACCGAAATATCTGTCAAGCAGACCCTTCAGTGCCTTGCCGTGTCTTGCTTCGTCCCTTGCCATTTCATGAACGGTGTCGTGGATAGCGTCAAGACCCTGTTCCTTGGCTTTCTTTGCAAGCTCTGTCTTGCCTGCGGTGGCGCCGTTTTCGGCTTCTACTCTCATTTCAAGATTCTTTTTGGTGCTGTCTGTTACAACCTCACCGAGAAGCTCCGCAAATTTTGCGGCGTGTTCAGCCTCTTCATAAGCTGCTTTTTCCCAGTAAAGACCGATTTCGGGATAGCCTTCTCTGTGGGCTACTCTTGCCATGGCAAGATACATACCGACTTCGCTGCATTCGCCGTTGAAATTCGCGCGAAGACCTTCAAGAATTTCTTCACTTACGCCCTTGGCAGCACCGACGGTGTGCTCGGCAGCCCATGAAAGCTCATCATTCTTCTGTTCAACAAGAGCCGCGCCGCAAAGAGGGCACTTTTCGGGGGCATTGTCACCCTCGTGAACATAACCGCATACGGGACATACATACTTTTTCATTTTAATTTCCTCCTGAAATTTTTATTCAAAGCGTTGGATTGTGCGCTTTATTTGATTTTTTTACATTCCGGGCATATGCCGCCGAAAATCAGGGACTGCGACATTATCGTACCTTCAAACTTTTCGGAATATTCCGCTATAAGGTTCTGACCGGATGATTCAATATCCGTTACCCTGCCGCAGATTTTGCATACAAAATGGGCGTGAAGCGAAAAATTCGCATCATACCGTGCGGTGCCGTCACAGCTTATGCGCGCAATTTTGCCCTCGTTTTCAAGCAGCGCAAGATTTCTGTAAACCGTGGCGAGGCTTATATCGGGTATTTCCTTTTTCAGCGAAAGATATATATCCTCTGCTGTGGGATGGTCAAAGCGTGAGCACAGATTTTCATAAACGGCATCCCGCTGTCTGCTGTGTCGCGTCATACTGCTCACTCCTAACCGATAATAATTATCATTAACATTATACAGCATAAAAAAATTTTGTCAACCTGTTTCATTGACTTTCCTGCAAACAAAGTGTAAACTTAAAGCATGGGAGGAATGATTATGGAAAAAACTGCCGCGCACGGAATTAAATTTAAAGACAAAATGGGCTATGCCATGGGCGATATGGGCGGATTGCTGACTTTTGCCCTTGTCGCACCGTTTTTGCAGATGTTTTATACCGATGTTCTGCACATCGAGCTTGAAAAAATCGCAACGCTGCTTGTTGCGGCGCGAATATGGGACGCTGTAAACGACCCGATGTGGGGCGCGTTTATTGACTCACGCAGACCGACAAAGCGCGGGAGGTTTCGCCCGTATATTCTCGGCGCGTCCATACCGCTTGCCGTTGCCGGGGTGCTGATGTTCACAAAAATACCGGGGCTTACCGAAACGCAGTATCTCATTTTTGCATATATAACATATATTTTTTACGGCATGATGTATACGGGGGTAAATATACCTTACGGTTCTCTTGCAAGTGTGATTACGGATGATGAAAAGGAGCGGTCGTCACTTTCCATGTGGCGTTCAATAGGCGCTGGCATCGGCGGACTTCCGGCGCAGGTGCTTCTGCCGCTTCTTGTTTTTATTAAGGTTGACGGCAGTGACACCAAGGTGCTTGATTACAACAAATTTTTTATATGCACGGTTGTCCTTGCGCTGCTCTCCGTTGCGGTTCTTGTTTCACATTATAAGCTGACCAAAGAGCGCGTAGCTCTGCCGCCAAAGCAGACGGCGGATGGGTTCAGCATTGTCAACAGCGTGAAAGCGCTTATAAAAAACAGACCGTATATTGCTCTCTGTCTTACTTCAATGCTTTTTATGGGCTGCCAGTCTTACACGCAGACAATGCTCAATTATCTGTTCAACTACTATTACAAGCAGCCCGGGCTTTATTCTCTCGTGACGGTGTGCACATATCTTCCGATGGGTCTGCTGCTTCCGTTTATGGGAAAGCTTGTGACAAAATACGGCAAAAAGGAAATATGCAGCCTCGGCTTTGCCGTTTGCGCGGTTTTCAATATTATTCTGTTTGCTTTAAGAGGTACTCCGCTTGCCGAAAACGCGTATTTCTTTATCGCGCTGTCGTTTTTCAGCGGTGCAGGGCAAACCTTCTTTGTGCTTGAGGTGTGGGCACTGGTTATGGATGTGATTGATTACCATGAGGTCATTTCATCGCGCCGCGAGGAGGGTGTTGGATATTCTTTCTTTTCCTTCGGCAGAAAAATCGGCACCACGCTTGCAGGCGCAGGTTCATCGCTTATGCTGAAATATGCGGGCTATGATGTAAAATCTACTGTGGGGCAGACCGCACAGGTGGCAAAGGGTATATACGATATTTCCACGGCTGTGCCTGCGGTTATGTTTGCGTTGATGTTTGCAATTATGTTTTTTGCATATTCACTCAACCGTGACAAAACCCGTGAGCTTTACAAAAAGCTGCAAAGAGAATAAAATTTATAAATATTAAAAAAACACTTGACAACGGCGGCTGACTAATATATAATATCCCATGTTCACGGGGTATTAGCTCAGCTGGGAGAGCGCTACACTGGCAGTGTAGAGGTCAGCGGTTCGATCCCGCTATGCTCCACCAAAAAACAGAGGCAGGTACAAAGGTACCTGCTTTTGATTTTTAATGAAATTATGCAGGGGATCGAACCGCGTAGTCCATGTGCGACGGTTTGCGCCTTGCGGGCGCAGAGGAGCACGGACATACAATCGCTGCAGCGAAGCGGAGCTTCGATCCCGCTATGCTCCACCATTGGCGTCACAGACGAACCCGGACATTGCCTTTGTAATGATAGGCAGTCTGTTCGTCCTGACTTGCCCGATATAAAGAAAAAGCACAGTGAATTATTCTTGCTGTGCTTTTTCTTTTTTCTCCTTAAAATACCGAAATATGTTATATTAAAACAAATCGCTTCATTTTGACCGAATAGGTGTTACATTAAAACAAAAGGAGCGAAATGCGATGATTAGAATTCTTCTGTCCCGGAAGCTCAAATCGTCGAATATACCGAATACATAAACAAATAAAAAGATTATATCTTCCTGCATTTGGTTTCTTATATACTCCTCTATTGCTTTTTTATTGCGTCCTTCTGTATTTCAGATTTGCATATCTGTCAAATATCATTAATATACCGACTTCTGCGTTTGCTTCGGACTTATGATTGTTCGATCCTTCCCGGATTTTTTCCGTTACTATGACCTCTGCTGACTTTTTGCGGTTTACACATCACGATGAACGCCATTGTCTTCGTCTAACAGCTCCTGCTGCCAAGCCTGTAGCGAACCTTCACCGCCAAGTGAATATGCGTACCGGGCACACAATAATAATCCCCGGGGCAGAACCGAAAACGGTCTGATGCCCCGGGGTTGCTGTGAGTTTTATTTTTTAAATCCTATCATCAAATAATTATTCCTCATACACATCAATGCCGCGGGGCTTGACGCTTGTGGAAAACACAATTTTTGTTCTTGTCTGCCCGTAACGCTGTAATTCCATAATAAACTCGTCAAGATCGGAGGTGGTGTGAAACGCGGTTTTCATGTGCATGGTGTGCT
>JAKSQS010000015.1 GCA_024404055.1 Clostridia bacterium
TTTTAAGTGTAAAATGTGCGGTGGCGACCTCGAAACAACAGACGGTATGACCGTAACGGAATGCGAATACTGCGGCACAAAGCAGACCGTGGCAAGCGCGGACAATGAGAAAAAGGTGAACCTTTTCAACCGCGCCAACAGACTGCGTATGCACAGTGAGTTCGACAAAGCCGGTGCGATATACGAGCAGATTATCGCGGAGTTCCCCGAAGAGGCGGAGGCGTATTGGGGACTTTGCCTGTGCAATTACGGCATAGAATATGTGGACGACCCGGCAACGGGCAATAAAATACCCACCTGCCACCGTGCAAGCTTTGAAAAGCTGCGCAAGGATGCGAATTATGAGCTTGCCATTGAATATGCGGAAGATGATGCCGCCGCCGTTTATCAGGCTCAGGCAAAGGAAATTGACCGTATTATGGGCGAAATCCTTTCCGTTTCCGGAAAGGAGGAGCCTTACGATATTTTTATCTGCTATAAGGAAACAGACAACAGCGGGGAGAGAACTCCGGATTCTGTGGCGGCACAGGATATATACGACGCGCTGACGGCAAAGGGCTATAAGGTTTTCTTTTCGAGAATCACACTTGAAGACAAGCTGGGACAGCAGTATGAGCCGTATATTTTTGCAGCGCTGAATTCCGCAAGGGTAATGCTTGCCGTGGGCACGGACTATGAGTATTTCAATGCCGTGTGGGTGAAAAACGAGTGGAGCCGTTTTCTGAAGCTGATGGCAAAGGATAAAAGCAAGGTTCTCATTCCCTGCTATAAGGATATGGACGCCTATGATATGCCGGATGAATTCAAGGGTCTGCAGGCACAGGACATGGGCAAGTTAGGCTTTGTTCAGGACTTATGCAGAGGCATTGACAAGCTGACAGGAAAAACGGCTGAAAGCAAAAAGGTCACAGCGGAAACTGCGGTAAACGGACAGCCTGCCGGAGGTGGAGTTGACAATCTTCTGCGCAGAATGTTTATGTTCCTTGAGGACGGCGATTTTAAGTCCGCGACCGAATACAGCAACAAAGTATTGGATATTGATGCTTCGAATGCCGAAGCGTACCTCGGCGCACTAATGGCAGAGAAAAAAGTCAGAGTAAAAGAAAAACTGAAGGATAGCGGAAAATTATTAGAAAAATCGGACAATTACAAAAAAATTCTCCGCTTCGGGGATGACGCGCTGATAAATGAGCTTAAGGGATACATCGAGTATATAAAAAGATGTATATATGAAGAAGCGATTGGAAATATAAAATATGCCGAAAGCGTAGAAAACTGTTTGAATGTCAGCGAAGAATTTAAGAACATCAGGGACTTTGAAGACTCCGCTGAGTGGGAGTATAATGCCGTTATGAAGGCTTTGAATTGTGCCAAAACGGATGATGATTTTTCCAAAGTACGCAAGAAGCTGCTTTCTATGAACGGCTATAAAGACACGGCGGAATATGCCGAAAAATGTTTGAACGGTGCGGAATACAGAATAGAGCAATACAGAGCGAGAATTAAGATTTGTAGGGATAGAACTCTGAAATCTTCGTTAGAAAAAGAAATCGTTCAGTTGAAGAAAGAAATGTTCTCCTCGGAATATTCAGAAACGGAGATATCCGGTTTGGAAAATCAGATACATGGATATGAAAGCAAACGGGACGAATTGAAAAATGAAATAAATAATCTCACCGCAAAGCGGGGCAGCCTCGGTCTGTTTGCCGGAAAAGAGAAAAAGCAAATAGATGTTCAGATTTCCGAACTGCAAAAGCAATTGAGCGAAATCGAAAGTGTTATTGCGGATATTCAGACGGTTATTGACATAAAAAACACAATCAGCCTGAAGGAGCAAAAGCTGCTTGAAATAGAAAAAGAGCTGAATTCTGCCGTGCCGGGTGAGACGGTTGCATCTGTATTGGCGGAGGCTTTCAACGAATCGAGTAAAATAAAATCAGCTGTCGTACCGGATGGTATTAAGTTCGGTTCCTATTTCCTGAATAATAAATCCGCTAATAAGCCAATCGAATGGCAGATACTTGACATAAAGGACGGAAAGGCTCTGCTGATAAGCAAATATGCTCTTGATTGCCAAAAGTATAACAAATCATCTACCGATGTAACATGGGAAAACTGCTCACTTCGCAAATGGCTGAACGGCACATTCCTTAACAATGCTTTTTCATCTGATGAACAGGCAGTGATAGCAACGACAAATGTCAGTACCGGTAAAAATCCACTTTACCACACGAATCCCGGCAATGCAACAACGGACAAAGTATTCTTACTTAGTATAAAAGAAGCGGAAAAGTATTTTACAACTGATGAATTACGCAAGTGCGCATCAACCGCTTATGCAAAGGCACAGGGAGCTTATACGAGTAAGAATTATAAAACCGCAAGTGGCGAAGCCATCTGTCAGTGGTGGCTGCGGTCGCCCGGCGTTAGTCAGGATAACGCCGCTTATGTCCGCAGTGACGGCTCGGTCAGTTACCTTGGCGACCGTGTCGACTACGGTATTGACTGTGTTCGCCCCGCTTTATGGATCAATCTGGACTCTTTACTCTTCAAATCGTGAAACCTTGAAGAATTGAGAATTAAGAATTAGGAGGCAGGGTATGAAGGAGAGTGTTATTAACGAAAAAAGCAAGGAGTTTGCTTTGCGGATTATTAAGCTTTATAAATACCTCTGTGATGAAAAGCATGAATATGTTATTTCAAAGCAGCTGCTTCGCAGCGGAACAAGTATCGGCGCAAATGTCAGAGAAGCAAAAAGAGGACAAAGTAAGCCGGATTTTTATTCTAAAATGAACATAGCATTGAAAGAAGCAGACGAATCGGCATATTGGCTTGAGCTGTTGCACGAAAGCGGTTATATTGACGATAAAGAGTATAACGGGATTTATCCCGATTGCGAGCAGCTTATCAAAATTCTTGTCGCAATCCTGAAAACCAAACCTCTTAACTCTTACCTCATAACAAACTAAACGAAGGAGATAGATTTATGTCAAAATTTGTAATCGAATGTCCCAATTGCGGCAAATATGCCGAAGCAAAGACGGGCTTTTTCGCCCGCAAGAAAATTGACTGTGCCTGCGGTTATGAGATCAATGTCCGCACGGATAAGCTTTCTTCCCGCGCGTGTCCCCACTGCGGCAACAACGTGGTGTTTGACCAGAGCAAGGGTGCGGCGGCAAAATGCCCGGTCTGCGGCGAGCCTATCAATACTATGGCGGAGCAGGACAAGAATGTTGAATTTTCCTGCGCAAAGTGCGGCGTGCGCCTTCGCACCGCCAAAACCGCCGAGAGGTTTACCTGTCCGGTCTGCGACTGTGTAAATGACGTGCAGAAACGCCTGATGACCGAAAAAATACGCAGTGACGGTCTGGCGAGCATCATCAAATATGAGGGCGGCGGCGACACTCTGGTGTGGAAGCACCCCATCGAGGATTTTAATCTCGGCTCACAGCTTATCGTTCATGAGTCGCAGGAAGCGATTTTCTTCCGTGACGGACAGGCACTTGACCTCTTCGGCGCGGGTCGCTACACCCTTGAAACACAGCAGCTTCCTCTGCTTGAAAAGCTCTATAAGCTGCCCACCGACACCGAGGGAACCTTCCACAGTGAGGTCTACTTCATCAATAAGGTGGTGCAGATGTCAATCAAATGGGGCACGCCCGAAAAGGTGCGCTTCATTGACCCGCTTACCGGAGTACCGCTGGAGCTCGGCGCAAGCGGTGAACTGAATTTACAGGTGAGTGACAGCCGCAAGCTCCTGCTGAAGCTTGTGGGAACCATGAGCGGTATCGCGTGGGATTCCGGCAAGGGCATGGCAAAGAGCCTGCAGACTTCATTCCGTCCGCTTATAACAAGCGCGGTCAAGGTCAACCTTGCCTCCGTTATCAAGGATAACGCCATTGATATACTAGAGGTAGACGAAAGGCTCGATATGATTTCCGAGCGTCTGCGTGAAAAGCTTTTGCCGGGCTTTGAGGAATACGGTCTGACGATTCCCCAGTTTTATGTTACACATATCGTTCTGCCCGACGACGACCCCAATTTCCGCCGCATAAGAGAATTACATACAATAACCTTGCAGACCCGTGTTATTCAGGCTGAGGCAACCGCTAAGCCTGCCGAAGCACAGGCACAGGCGCAATACCGTACCGCCGAGGAGCAGAGCAAGGCGGCTATTGAAGCGGCACACCGTCAGGCGGAAATGGAACGCCAGACCACCGAAACCGAGGTCGCGAAGCGTGAAGCGGAGCGCAGAATCATTGAAGCACAGGTTGAGGCACAGGCACAGCGCATGGCAGGTCTGACCGAGGCTGAAATCATGGCTGCAAAGGGCTATACTCAGAAGGATGTTCTGCAGGCTGAGGTTCAGAAGGCTTATGCCGAGGGTATCGGCAACATGGGTCCCGACACAGTTACGGGCGGCGGTACTGCCGGAGGAAGCCTTTTCGGAGAGATGATGCAGATGGGCATCGGCATGGCGGCAATGAACAACATGATGCCGCAGATGGGTAACATGATGCAGGGCTTCACCGGGGCGGCACAGCAGACTTCCGCCGATGCCGGGGCGCAGTCACCTGCCGGATGGGATTGCCCGGCTTGCGGCTGTAAAGGCATCACAAGCAAATTCTGTCCCGAGTGCGGCGCGAAAAAGCCGGAGACTCCTGCCGCGTGGGATTGTCCGGCTTGCGGCTGTAAAGGTATCACAAGCAAATTCTGTCCCGAGTGCGGCGCGAAAAAGCCGGAGGCTCCTGCCACATGGATTTGCCCGGACTGCGGACAGACTGATATAACCACAAAATTCTGCCCGAACTGCGGCAGAAAAAAGGAGGATTAAGACATGGATAAAAAGAATAACTGTCAACTCATCCTCGGCATTGCGGCGCTGGTGCTGTATCTTGCGCTGACGCTTGCCGTTCCCTTCCCGAAAACAGCGGCGTTCTGGGTTGCCTTCGTTTTCGGTCTCCTTGCCATTGCCGCGCAGGCATATATTCTGAAAACCGCGTTTGACAAGGGCGAGCCTGTCAAATCCAAATTCTACGGTTATCCCATTGCCCGTATCGGCATTATCTACCTTGCGGTACAGCTCATTGTCAGCCTTGTGCTTATGGCAATCGGCTTTGCCTGCAAAGTACCCGTATGGATTGCCGTTGTTATCTGCGTTGTCGTGACCGCCGTGTTTGTAATCGGCTTTATTTCCGCCGACATCATGCGCGGCGAGGTGGAGCATCAGGACATGAAGCTGAAAACCGATGTGAAGACCATGCGTGCTCTGCAAAGCAAAACAGCGGATATCATCGGACTTTGCGCCGATGAAGAAACCAAAAAAGCGGTTGCCGCGCTGGCGGACAAATTCCGCTATTCCGACCCCGTAACAGGCGACGCGACAAGAGAGCTTGAAACCGGACTCACCGCCGCGGCTGACGAATTGCAGGCGGCTGTGCTTGACGGAGATTTCAGCGCCGCGAAGCAGCTCTGCGTTAAAATCGAAGCCTCACTCAACGAGCGCAACCGTCTGTGTAAGCTGAATAAGTAAATATAATAATAAATTCTGAAAAAAGGGGAGAATAATATGGCAGTTTTCAAATGTAAAATGTGCGGTGGCACAATAGAATTCGAGCAGGGAGCGACTGTCGGCGTGTGTGACAGTTGCGGAACAAAGCAGACTCTGCCCCGTCTTGACGGTGACAAAAAAGCAAATCTTTACGACAGAGCCAATCATTTCCGTCGGAATAACGATTTCGACAAGGCAATGGGTATCTATGAGCAGATTCTCAACGAGGACGGCACCGATGCGGAGACTTATTGGTCGCTTGTTCTCTGCCGTTACGGTATCGAATATGTGGAAGATCCCGCTTCGCACAAGCGTATTCCCACCGTCAACCGTGCGCAGTTCACCTCGATTTTTGACGATGAGGACTACAAATCTGCCTTGCAGTATGCCGACGGCTATCAAAAGTCAATATACGAAGAAGAAGCAAATGCAATAAACGAAATTCAAAAGGGCATTCTTACGATTTCTCAAAAAGAAGAACCCTTTGATGTGTTTATCTGCTACAAGGAAACTGATGCAAACGGACGCAGAACGCAGGACAGCGTGCTTGCAAATGACCTGTACCATCAGCTGACGCAGGAGGGCTTCAAGGTCTTTTTCTCCCGTATTACTCTTGAAGACAAGCTCGGCGCGGCATACGAGCCCTACATATTCGCCGCGCTGAACAGCTCAAAGGTTATGGTCGTTCTCGGCACGAAGCCGGAATATTTCAATGCCGTATGGGTGAAAAACGAGTGGAGCCGTTACCTTGCACTCATTAAAAACGGCGCAAAGAAAATGCTCATCCCCGCATACCGTGACATGGACCCGTATGACCTGCCGGAGGAATTTTCTCATCTGCAGGCACAGGATATGTCCAAGCTCGGCTTTATGCAGGATTTGATCAGAGGTATCAAGAAAATTGCGCAGGCGGATGAGCCGAAAGCCACCGTGAAAGAAACGGTCATTGTCGAAGCAACCAACGCCGCAACCGCACCGCTCCTTGAAAGAGTTTTCCTCTTTCTTGAGGACGGCAAGTGGCAGGATGCGAACATTTACTGCGAAAAGGTGCTTGATATTGACCCGAAGAACGCTTTAAGCTATCTCGGAAAGCTAATGGCGGAATTGCAGGTAACGAACCGTAAAAAATTAGCCGATTGTGCCGAGCCGTTTGATGACCGTGATAATTACAGCAAAGTACTCCGCTTCGGTGATGAGGCACTTGAAAAGGAAATGCGTGGGTATATCACCCACATCAATGAGCGGAATGAAAATATCAAAAAAGAATATAAAAAGAAAATAGATGATATCGCACAGGCAATTATCGGACACAATCATTCGTTCTCGTTTGAAGAGCGCAAAAATCAATTGCAAAACGAAATTGCTTCTTTAGAAAAAAAGAAGATTGAATTTTCGATAAAAACCGAAAGGATATCTGTTGCAAAAGAAGATATCAACGCTTTATCATCTCAGAGAGATTCATTGATTTCAAGCAAATCAAATCTCGGACTTTTCAAAAGAAGAGAAAAGCAGGAAAGTGATAAGCGCAGAAGTGAAGTTGGCGAGAAACTCAACGAGCTTCAAAATGAATTACAGATATTGAAAAGTGAACCAGATAATTATAAATCCGTATCCGAAATCGAAAAGGTGATTTCAGAAAAAAAGAATAAACTGGAAAAATTAATTGCGGATTATGCCTCAACTTCCGATTCGTCAATCACATACGAGGAAGCAATCAAAGAATTATCCGAAAACAATACTTTGAAATCTGATGTAATTGCTTTATATCCGGAATTTGGTAAGTGTAACTTGGCAGTTGGAGATACTTTCGAATTCGGAACATATCCGCAAACGTCATCCGGAAATGATCAAACGCCGATTCAATGGCAGGTACTTGCAAAAGAGGATAATAAAATTCTTTTTATAAGTAAATATGCACTCGATTGTCAACATTATGATACGTCATTTACTTATGCTACTTGGGAGACCTGTTCACTTCGTAAATGGATGAACGATACATTCTTAAACAATGCTTTCAGTGCAGAAGAACAGGCACAGATTCTAAGCACGGAAGTATCCGCAGATAAGAATCCTGAATACATCACATATCCCGGAAATGCCACAACGGACAAAGTTTTTCTGCTCAGCATTAACGAAGCAGAGAAATACTTCACTAATGATGAAGCAAGAGAATGCAAGCCCACAGAATATGCAATTAACAATGGAGAGAGTGTACATAGCACCACTGACACTTGCAGGTGGTGGCTGCGGTCGCCCGGCTATAGTCAGCGCTATGCCGCCAATGTCCGCAGTGACGGCTCGGTCAATTGCCTTGGCGACGATGTCGACGGCGATGATGACTGTGTTCGCCCCGCTTTGTGGACCAATCTGGACTCTTTAACTCTTCAAATCTTGAATCTTCCACAGCACCGGAGGCGCAAATCTTCTCCCCTTTGGGGAGATGTCGGCTAAGACGACAGAGAGGAATTTCCGAATTCAGAATTATGAATTCGGAATTCGGAATTTACCGCCGTCAGGCGGTCGCACGATTTTATAATGCACAATGCACAATGCATAATGCATAATGCACAATTGCGTTTATGAGATATAAGGGGAGATGAATGATTGAAAGAGCAAAACATTATGGTTGACAAAAGTAAAGCTTTTGCTGTCAGAATAATCCGTTTATATCAGTACCTCGCCTCGGTAAAAAAAGAATATGTGCTTTCAAAGCAGCTGCTTCGAAGCGGAACAAGCATCGGTGCCAATGTTAAGGAAGCGATTCTGTGACAAAGCAAAGCCGATTTTGCGGCAAAAATGAATATCGCCTTAAAAGAAGCATCCGAAACGGAATATTGGTTAGAGCTTCTTTTTGAAACAGATTATCTTTCAAAATCACAATTTGACAGCATGGTGTTTGATTGCACGGAATTGCTGAAATTATTAACGAGTATTGTGAAATCATCTTTTGATAAGGAGGAACAAGCATAATATAATTTTGAATTATGCATTATGAATTATGAATTGTTTCAAGTGTAAAATGTGCGGAGGCACGATAGAATTTAATCAAGGAGATACCGTGGGCGTGTGCGATTCCTGCGGTACAAAACAGACCCTGCCCCGTCTTGACGACGACAAAAAAGCAAATTTATATGACCGTGCCAACCATTTTCGCCGGAACAACGATTTCGACAAGGCAATGGGTATATATGAGCAGATTCTCAACGAGGACAACACCGATGCAGAGGCATACTGGTCGCTTGTTCTCTGCCGTTACGGTATCGAATATGTGGAAGACCCGTCAACCCACAAGCGTATTCCCACCGTCAACCGTGCGCAGTTCACATCTGTTTATATGGATGAGGACTATAAATCTGCCGTTCAGTATGCTGATGCCTATCAGAAAGTCATTTATGAAGAAGAAGCAAAAGCAATTGACGATATTCAGAAAGGTATTCTTGAAATTTCTTCAAAAGAAGAGCCGTTTGATGTTTTCATCTGCTATAAGGAAACCGATGCAAACGGACGCAGAACGCAGGACAGCGTGCTTGCAAATGACCTGTACCATCAGCTGACGCAGGAGGGCTTCAAGGTCTTTTTCTCCCGTATTACTCTTGAAGACAAGCTCGGCGCGGCATACGAGCCCTACATATTCGCCGCGCTGAACAGCTCAAAGGTTATGGTCGTTCTCGGCACGAAGCCGGAATATTTCAATGCCGTATGGGTGAAAAACGAGTGGAGCCGTTACCTTGCACTCATTAAAAACGGCGCAAAGAAAATGCTGATCCCCGCATACCGTGACATGGACCCGTATGACCTGCCGGAGGAATTTTCTCATTTGCAGGCACAGGATATGTCAAAGCTCGGCTTTATGCAGGATTTGATCAGAGGTATCAAGAAAATCATCTCCGCAGACGCCCCGAAAGCTGCCGTTAAGGAAACTGTTGTTGTCAATAATTCCGGCAGTGCTTCCACCGCACCGCTGCTGAAGCGTGCATTTATGTTCCTTGAAGACGGCAACTGGGAAGAAGCGGATGCGTATTGTGAAAAGGTACTCGACCAAGACCCCGAAAACGCCGAAGCATATCTCGGCAAGCTGATGGCGGAGCTTGAGGTAAACGAGGAGGAAGAGCTGAGGGACTGCCGCTATCCTTTTGATGACAGCGGTAATTATGAAAAGGTTATGCGCTTCGGCAGCGCGGAGCTGAAGGGCAGGCTGAAAAAATATATCGAATTTATCGAAGAACGCAACGAAAATGAGCGGCTGACGGGAATATATAACAAGGCGAAAAGCGCAATGGATGCGGCAAATACCGAGGAAAGATATAAATCTGCCGCTGGATTATTTGAAAGCATAGCGGATTTCAAGGATTCCAAAGCGCTTGCCGCACAGTGCCGGGAAAAAGCGGAAATCAGCCGCAAGGATGCCGTTTACGCTTCTGCTAAGTCAAAAATGACCGGCGAAAAGGTTGCTCCTTATGAAGAAGCGATAGAGTTATTTAAGCAGATTCCCGGCTGGAAGGATACTGACGGGCAAATCACCGCTTGCCAAAAAAGGATAGAAGAAATCAAGGCAAAGGAGGAAGCCGACAGAATAGAAGCAGAACGCAAAGCGGAAGAAAAACGCATAGCAGACGAAAAAGCGAAAAAGAAGGCAAAGAAAATCGCCGCAATAGAAATTCTGGCAGTGTGTGCGTGTATAGTGTTTTTGATTGTTGTGACAACGGTTATGATTCCTTCAGGTGAATATAAGGCGGCAATGGAATTGTATAACGCCGGAAATTATCAGGACGCCTATACAGCATCCAACGAGGTCTCCTATAAAGATAGCAAAGACAAAGCATCAGAATGCCTGTCCTTAGTACAAAAATCAAACCTTTCCGGAATAAAAAAAGGCGATACTATAAAGTTCGGTTTCTATGAGCAAGATAACAATACAACTAACGGGAAAGAAGAAATCGAATGGATCGTACTTAATGTTGAAGGCAGTAAAGCCCTTGTTATCAGCAAATATGCACTTGATTGCCAACAGTACAATACTTCTTATACTGATGTGACTTGGGAAAAATGCACTCTCAGAACATGGCTGAACGACAGTTTTTTGAATGCCGCATTCGATGCGAAATATCAGGAACTGATTTCTTCCGTATCCGTATCTGCCGATAATAATCCCGAATACAGCACAAATCCCGGCAATGCAACAACGGACAAGGTGTTCTTGCTCAGCATCACAGAGGCGAAAAAGTATTTCACGACTGACAAATCACGCAAGTGCGCACCGACTGCTTATGCGAAGGCACAGGGAGCATGGACGAGCGACAGGTATAAAACAGCAAGTGGCGAAGCCACTTGTTGGTGGTGGCTGCGGTCGCCCGGCTCTTATCAGGACTTTGCCGCCCGTGTCTACTATGACGGCTCGGTCTATTTCCATGGCAACCTTGTCGACTTCGCTAATGTCTGTGTTCGCCCCGCTTTGTGGCTGGCTCTATAATCTTTACTCATCAAATCAATAATCCGGAAAAATCCGAAATCCGGGCAGAAACCGAAGAAGGAAGTGAGAACAGTCCGCCGCAAGGCGGTCGCAAAAAAATGAAAAATGAAAGCGAGTTGACTGTAATTACAAAAGCAAAGGATGCCGAAGGCAGAACAGATCTTGATGAAATAAAACAGGTGCTTTCCAGCTACCGTTCTCATTTGTTGTTTGGGCATACCTATAAGTTGCAAAAGAAAGTGCTGGGAGAGTTCGTACTAAGGAGGGGAAATGAAGATGATATGTAATACGCTACAAGATTTTTTGGCAAATATAAAAATCAGCGATATGGATATGCGTCACTTTAATGAAGGAATCAACAGCGTCGGCAATTGCAAAATAAAAAATGCCGTGCTGGATATGTTTGATTCATTTAAGGACGAAAAAAGAATAAAAGCAATACGGCTTTATCTTATGCAAAACAAAAGGCAAAATTGTGGAATTTCATAGGAAATCAATCTTACGAAGCATACTCAGAAGAATTTTTAGATAAACACATCTTTCACGCAACCTGATAACGAAGCTGCATTTATCCCGTTTGCGAACAATTCTGCAATAGCTGCTATTACGGCTATAATGCCGAATACTACACCTAAAATCTGCTCGATAAAACTTTTCTATCTTTCATTGTATTCAACTTTCTGTCTTAAATTGAATCACACATATTTTCATAGCTTAAGAATTACTCATGATATTAAATTCTTTGGCAAGCAACGGTGATACAATGATTTGAAAACGAAGTCAATGAAGACGCTTTGCCTAATGAAGCAAAATGAAGGCATTCGCTTCGCTCACTAATGAAGCGAAGTCGCCCTCATTTCTTCTGTTCTCCCATTTTAAGCCCTGACTTTCATGATTTAAGTAATATGAATATTTAGCAAGTCAAGCAACTTCTGCGTTTTACCGGAGATTTCACCGGGGAACCGGAGGTTGTTTACTTTTATTCGTTGTATGTATTTAAGGTGAATAATGAAATCATTAACAGAATAGCTGTATACCGATAATAACTCCCCGTGACACAAAACTCGATTGGCTGAACAAGTCTGCCAAGCCGGATGTTACATAAGCAGCGTAACTCCCGAATATTCCGCGGTCGGATTTCAAAAAAACGGAGGTCTCATCAGAGTGATGAAGCCTCCTGCATTTTTTAATTTTGTTTGTTACGGAAATGCTTATAATAGCTCAATGACACATTCTGTCATACTGAATGTATATAATTAATAAATATAATAACAAAACTTTATATACTTATATGTTTTTTGTTGAATGTTGAGGTGTAAAATGTTAAAATTTAACTGATATGCTGTTAAAGCAAATGAATTGTTAAAGGATGATGAAAAATGCAGGAAAATATATTATTGAATTTTTATTTAAGATAGGTGTCAATGTATTTAAAGAATAACTGCATAACCGTATGCATGGATTTTTTGTCCTCGCATCCGTGACCGGAATCGGGGAACGAAACAAAGGTGTGCTCCACATCGGTTTCGTCCAACTTTGACTTAAGGTCGAGGGCATTCCGATAGGGGACAAGCGCGTCCTGCTCTCCGTGACCGAATACGGTGGGAACAGCGTTTTCGGCAGCGAAATTCACGGGCGAATATTTTTTCATGGCCTCTCCCGCACTGCCGAAATCGGCAGGGTCGAAGGTACAGCCGATACCGTTAGCGACTATGTCGCGGGTGAAATCCGGATTGGAGGACGGGTTCAGACCGTTCTCCGGAGAATAGAAAAATGTGTCTTCAAAATTTGTCGGTCCGCAAAGCTCCACCACACATACCGGTTTGACGGGAGCGGCTTCTTTTTGGGTATAGGCGTACAGCAGAGAAAGATGTCCGCCTGCGGAAATGCCCGTCAGGAGCACCTTGTCAAAATTTACACCGTATTTTGCGCCCTTTGATTTGATTGCCGACAGGGCGGCGGAAATGTCGTCTATGAGGTCGTCAAAATTAACTTTATCCGAAACATAGCGGTAATTCAGACAAGCGGCGGCAACGCCTTTTTCCTCGCTGACCTGAAAAAGAGAACCGGTATAGGAGTCCTTATTTCCGGCGACCCATGCGCCACCGTGGATGCAAAGCACCAGTCCCGTATTACCTGCGGCATTCCTGGGGAATACAAGGTCATAGGTCTGACGCCAGATTTTGTTTTCGGTATAATGTTCGTTCAGGAAGGTTCTGTTATTACCGCGATACCTGATATACCCGGCAAAACGGATATTAATAAATGATTTAGCGTTCTTGAAAAATGTCCCGATTCCTGTAGCCATAAGCGCAGCTCCTTTTGTTATTTCTGTGATTTATAGTGTAGTATGTCCCGTCTGTAAAGTCAAGAGATTATTTGTGTCTGATACGGTTTACTTTTGTTTTCGGATGTGCTATTCTTATCAAAAAGGAAGGGTGAGAAAATATGAGCGTCACAGTAACAAAAAACATAGCCTATGGCAGTCATGAACGCCATGTTTTTGATTTATATATGCCGCAAATGCCAAAGACGGATTCGGGAATTATTCTGTTTATTCACGGCGGCGGCTGGACATCATGCGACAAAACCGCCCATACCAAGGATTGTGAATACTGGAGTGAAAAAGGGTATATCTGCGGCACAATGAACTACCGCTATGTAGATAACCGGCTGACTGTATTTGACGAGCTGGATGACATAACTGCGGCAATGGAAAAAATAAAGTCGGTTTGCGCAGAACAGGGCAGAAATCCGAGCCGTGCTTTGCTGTCCGGCGGTTCAGCCGGTGCACACCTCTCACTGATGTATGCCTACATCAAAGCCGATGAGGCTCCCATCACTCCGACAGCCGTTTTTTGCCACTGTCCGCCCACTCATTGCCACAAAAACGATTTTCTTTTGGGCATCGGCGGAGAATTTGAAGAATGGAAATACGGTGTGCTGTCCTGCTGCTGCGGCACGACTGTCTCAAAAAAGATACTCAACCGTGCCGATGTGCAGGAAAGTCTGCTGAGAATGTCTCCCGTTTCATATATTACCGACCGCGTTGTTCCCACCGGCATTTGCCACGGCGTTCAGGATGAACTCGTGCCCTATGAACACACCCTGCTGTTTTTGAAGGCTCTGGAGCAAAACGGCATCCCTCACGACCTGCTGACTTATCCAAACTCCGGCCATGCCATGGACAAAGACCCGGAGCTTGACACGCAGGCTAAAGACCTTATGGAGCAGTATCTGGAAAAGTACCTGATGAAGCTGTCTGAGCAGTGCGGCGGAATATCTTAAAGAGATATTCCCCGACATCAGATTCGGCGTCTGCGGTTCCTGCGGCTTTTACGCATTTACAAAGACAAATAATGCGCCGAAAGAACATACAGGCTTCATCTTAACAAAAACGGACATAACTGACTTATACATCACGGTGACAGAGCCCGTTTATTTAATACTGAGGAGAAGAAATGTATAAAAATAATATTACCCGAAAATATGCTTTCCTTGTTTTCTTCTTACCCGTACTCGGAACTATTCTTTCAATATTGTTATTAGGGAATAATTTCCTTACAGAACAGATTCAGAATGTATGCTTTACTGTATCGGTTTTGCTTTGGATGGTCAGAATTCAGCAAACTATCCTTGAGCGGTATATAAGAAATCTTCTTGTAGGGCAGTGCGGATTTATTCTTATGTGGTACATTGTCAGAATGAGTCGTTTTACCTTGTTTTACCATTCCGAACTGATGAACAGCTATTTATGGTATCTGTACTATGCACCGATTATTTTTATTGCCGTGCTCGGCTTTTTCTCGGCAATGCTTGTTGAAAAGAATGAAGAGCAGGCAAAGCACACTATAAAAAAATATTCGTTTATTTTTGTTATCGCCGCTGCGCTGCTGCTGCTTGTCGTGACTAATAATTTTCATAAGCTCGTATTTGTTTTTGAAAAAAATACACTTTATGATGATTACACATATAATGCGGGTTATTACTGCGTTGCTGCATTTGTTGTTCTTCTGCATTTTCTTACTTTTGTAATTTGCACCCAAAAAAGCGTCACTTATGTATCGAAGAAAAAAGTGTGGGTCGTTCCCGCAATATATTCAGTGCTTGTGTTATATCTTATTCTTTACATTAAGGGTGTATTGAGCCTTAGAGATGTATTGGGCTTTGAACCGGTTAAATTTCCCGAAGTATATATCTTTTTCACAATGCTGATATGGGAATCGTATATGCAGACGGGTCTTATTCCGGTAAACACCGGCTACGACGGTTTTATCAAGAATTCTTCACTGAGCATAAAAATTGAAAATGACAGGGGTGAAGTGTTCCTTGTATCAAAGGGCTTTCGTGAAACTGAGGATAATGTTTCAAAAAGCAATGTTGTTGAACACAGCATAAAAAGCACAAACAAAATAGTTTCGTGGATTACTGACATAAGCGACATAAATGCGCTGACTGAAAAACTCAACGAAGTTAACGCTGAGCTTTCAGAAGAAAATGAAATGATAGAGCAGAAGCTCCTGCTGTCACAGGAAAAAATCGCAATTGAAAAGCAGAATATGCTTTATGATAAAATGTATTCAGCCACAGAATCACAAATGGTCAAAATCAACAGCATACTTCAAAATGTTGACGCTGACGGAACTGACTTTAAAAAATGTCTGTCCCGTGTATGTATTCTCGCTTCTTATGTGAAGCGGAAAAGCAATCTTATCCTGATTTGTGAAAATGCAGAAAGCATCAACATTGAAGAACTGGCGTTCTGTTTCAGAGAAAGCGTGGATTATCTGAACCTGTACGGTGTTGTATCGTCCTTTGATTTAAAAGCTGCCGGAGCTGTTAACGGCAAGGCTGCTAACGAAATGTATGACTGCTTTGAAAACATACTGGAAGCAGGACTTGACAATATTTCCGCCGTCATGCTCACACTGTCAAAAAAAGACGGTCGTGCAGTGTTAGGCGTTGAGCTTTCGACTGACGGTCAAAAACTGCCGGAAGTTATTTTTGAAGGCAGAGAGACATCTTTTTCGTATTCTTCGGAGGATAATGTTGTTTATGCTTCGGTCAGTGAAGGGGTGACATAATGAATTTCTATGATATTTCATCCGATCTGATAGGCTGCATCCGTTTGCTTTCTTTCTTTGTTTTTGTCTGCACAATTTATTGCGTAATTAAGCTTATTATCCAGAAACAGAAACCGCTTATAATTACCGGCTCTGTCGCTTTGTTTTTTGCGGATTACTTTTTCTTTCATTTGCAGCTTGATTATGCTGAAACAATAAACGGTAAATCTGTTCGCTGTCAGTTTCCGCTTGCGAAAATGAGCCTTGCATTAATTCTCGGCATACAGGCTGTTTTGCTGATTTTGTCATTAGTGCTTCTGCATTATTGCCGAAAATGGGAGAAAACTCATCTTACCGTTATGTCGGTAAAGGAAAGTCTTGATAACCTTCCGGTAGGTATTTGCTATTGCAATACAGACGGTAAGGTTCTGCTTATTAACAACAAAATGCACGAATTTATAAAAGAAGCGGAATTGACATCGGGGCATAACCCCGTTGTTTGCTTCGGAAAATTAAAAGAAGATGCTGAAACCGACCCTGTATTTGAAATGGCGGACGGCAGTATTTATATTCTCAGAAAAAATGAAATCAATTCCGAGGATGACTGTTTTATTGAATATCTTGCTCTTGATATTACAAAAAAATATCAACTTATCCGGGAGCTTGAAACCGAAAATAAAAAGCTTAAAGAAAGGGGCGATGAGCTTCGTCAGCAGGGAAAGACCATTGATGAGGTTATCCTTAACCGTGAAATTCTTGATACAAAAATTAAGGTTCACAATAATTTCGGCGAGCTTCTTCTTGCTTCGAGGTTTGCTCTTACACATGACCCGGATGAGAAAACTAAGAACAGGCTTATAGCGAAATGGAGGCAGACTACTCTTCTTCGTGAAGGTGACGGCACAAAGGAAAAGACATCCGGAGTTGAAGAAATAAACCGTGCAGCAAAAGCAATCGGTGTAGAAATAATTTACAGCAGCCCATTGCCCGGAAATCTTTCTGACGAGCATATAAACATTTTTGAGCATATGCTTCATGAAGCTTTGACAAATTCCTTCTCTCATGCTCATGCAGATAAATTGTTTGTTTCCTTTACAGAAGCAGAGGAAGCCTTCAAGATTGAAATTTCAAATAACGGGATGAAGCCTGAAGGAAAAATTGTCGAAGGCGGCGGACTGTCATCACTGAGAAGACTGATTGAAAGCAGAGAAGGCGAAATGGAAATTACCGCAATACCGGAATTTATTTTAAAAGCGAGTTTGAAAAAATGAGTAAAACAAAAGTATTGATAGTTGAAGACCAGGCAATGCCGAGAAAAATGTTCGAGATGACTGTAAAGGCATCCGATGATTTTGAGCTTGCGGCATCAATAGATAATGCCGACCTTGCCGATATTTATTGCCTTAACAGAGGTGTTGACCTTATTATTATGGATGTGCTCACCAAGGACGGGGCGAGCGGTCTTGAGGCAAGCAAAAAAATTAAATTCAAGTTTCCGAATATAAAAATCATTGTTGTAACCTCTATGCCGGAGTATTCATTTATTGATTATGCGAAGAAAATAGGGGTTGATTCCTTCTGTTATAAGGAAAGTATGTTTGATAACATTCTTTCCGTAATGAAACGTACCATGGACGGTGAAAAGGTTTACCCGGATGAAGTTCCCGTGATTTCTTTAGGCGCAGCGCTCAGCACAGATTTTACAAGGCGTGAGCTTGAGGTGCTCAAGCTTATGACGGGAGGTTATACCAACACGGAAATCGGTGAAAAGCTTTTCATTTCACTTGGTACTGTCAAGACGCATATACAGTCAATGCTTGATAAAACCTCTTTTCGTAACAGAACTGAGCTTGCGGTTAAAGCAAGAGAGTCCGGAATTGTTATTCTCGGTTATACAGAGGAATAAGACGGTAAAAAATCAGCCGAATGGCTGATTTTTTGTTTTTTTATATGTTGTATAATAACAATGAGAGATTATGCTCAAACATTATATGTAGAGGTAAAAAGCAATGAAAAAATGTAAAAAGCTCCTTAGCTTAACTCTTGCACTCTTAGTGATTGTCACATCTGTTCCGTTTTCGGCTGTGACTGCATTTGGTGCGGGAGAATCTTTGTCGCTCGGTGATGCGACCGATTTTGACATTGATTTCAATTATTACACAAATGACCCGAAAAAGGCTTTGTCGGATTTAAGCGGCTGGAAGGTCAGTGCGACAAATTCATCAATGCCCAATGCAATTAAATGGGTTCACGTTACAAGTATAGACGGTCTCAGAAATGCTTTGACTTCAACATCAAAGGACAACAGATATATTGTTATTGACAAAGATATAATTGTGAGATACGGTCATACAAAATGGGATACTATTTCGATTAAGAGCGATAAGGTTATCGACCTTAACGGACATTCAATAGTTCTCCATTATAACCGAAACAAGTATGATACTCACAGCTGGAAGGTTGATGAATGTTACGGTCAGTCTCATGAGAGCGCTGACTTTAAGTCGGTTATGTTTGACATTACAAACAGCACAACCAATATCATTGATACATCAAAGGATAAAACAGGTCTTATTTATACAGACGCATATATGATCAATCCTTTTGAAAACAGTATTGACAGATATACAACCCGTGATATTTTCACTGTTTCAAATGGTGGTAACCTTGTTGTGTACGGCGGTACATTCCAGGCAGGCCGTTCAAAACAGCAGTCAAGTGAAAAGAAGTGGGATAAAATCAAAACAGCAATCGGCTCCGCTGTAAATCTGGCAACTAGCATTGCAGGTTATGCAACCGGTATAAACGGTGCAACAGGTGCGTTGAAGGATGCAAATATAAACGCTGAAACCGCTTTTAAAAACCTTCAGGCAGGCAACAACAGCGGACAGACTGACCGACCGGAAAACAACAGTGATGAGGGCGGAACGCAGAAGAAAACAGGCGCTAATTCTGTTGAAGAAAATAAACAGCAGACTCCGCAGAATGAAGTTGCAACACTTAACCAGACTATAGGTCAGAAGCAGGAGTTGAAAAATTCAGGTGCAAGCGCAAGTGCTCCCGCACGCAGAAACGCTCCTGCCAAAGCGGGCGAGAACAGCGGTCAGACGGGCGGTCAGACAGGCGGACAGCAGGGACAGCAAGGTCAGAATGGACAGAATAATGCTAATGCACAGGGTTCTGCAAAATATACAGGTAATTCCGATATAGCAAAAGCAAAGAATGAAGTTATAAATAAGGCAACCGATTCAACTGCCATTAACGGAATGGTTAATGCTGCTTTTGACATGGTTGACAAAATCGGTGCAATCTTTTCAACAGACAGCAATTCAATTGTTACACAGTCATTTCTCGGAACAGCCGTAACAGTTGGCGGTGGCGGAACATTTGTCAGCTATGGCGGTAAATTCATCGGTTACGGTATGACTCCTAACACAAGAAATGCTGTTATAGAATGCACAAAGAACGGCAGATGCTATATTTACGGCGGAACTTTTGAAGGCTATTGCGGTGCCAACATATTCAACATTGTTCAGGCAACAAACAGCGCCTTCACAAGCAAGCAGTGGATTAAGGACGAAAGCGGAAAAGTAACAACCAAAGATATAAAAGTTGAAGTTTCCGAAAGTGGCGGATACAAAGAGCTTTATCTTGAACCCGACAGCACAGACGAAAACATCAAGCTTGTTGACACAAGCTGTGTTCAGGTTCGTGGCGGAACGTTCCGTTGCTATTATGAATACAGTATGGTCGGTCTTCACGACGGCGGCGAAATGACAAAATTCCCGGGAACATCCGGTTCTGTCAACCTTGGAACAACATCATTTAACGAAGACTTTATCCGTGACGGACGAATCCAGGTGAATGATAACTACGGCGACGGCGCACTTGTTCTTATGGATGACAAGCTCACCGATAACACAATTCACCACTACAGACTTTTCTGCGGTGATGATGAACTTCGCTATAAGCAGTATCTCACCGTAAGTCCTCTTAACGGCGGTTCAAATTCATCATACTCTCTTTCTCTTATTGACAGATATAACAACAAGAACTCAGGTGTTTTGTCAAAGGCTTTCGGTATGGCTGATGATGAAGACAACGAAAGAGGCGTTTATTCAAATGATGAGCTTTGCTTCAATTTTGAAATAAACAGTAAGGATACCGGCAATTATTATGTTGTTCCGAATCTTACCAATACTGATGTAAGAGCCGAAAATCTCGATGAATCGGAAGTATGGTATTATCAGACTCCGACTTCAAGCACGGGCCAGAAGCTCAACACACTTATATTCGGCTATAATAATATCACAATCGACGGAATTTTGAAGAGCAGCGGAAATAACTATCACCTTTCGACATTCAATCGTTCTGTCGCAGATTATCCCAACGCCTTACTCAGACAGTTCAGCTCAACAAGCAGCGTCAAATACGAAGACTATACTAAGAACTATTTCAACACTCTTAAATGGTTCACATATAACGTATATAAGGTTGATCCTCTCACAAGAGAAAACATCGGTGAACCGATTATCACAACCGTTTACGGTGCAAGTAACGACAGTATAAAGTGCAGACTTCCTCTTGCTGATTTGGGAATTAACTATCAGGCAGGCGAAATGTATAGAGTTGAGTTCTCTGTTTCTGAATACGCACAGTTCGGCTGGGGTCTTGATAATGAAAGATATGAAGGCACAACATCTCTTGACACTGCAACGGCAAAGAGCTCCATTGTTTTCCTTTGCCATGACAAAGATGAGCTTATAACCAAGGAAAACGGAAACGGCAAAACGGTTGAATTTACTCCGCTCCAGTGGGTTGACGAGCCTCAGCCGGGTAAGACGGCAACAGTTAAGCTTGTAAACGGTGGTGCAGGTCTTATTGACTGGACAAAGAGAAAGATTTTCGACGTATATTATCAGTGGTTTGCAGTTGACAGCGAAGGTCATACAACCATGATTGCAGGTACCGATAATATATACAGAAACAAAACCTTTGTTGACCCTGTTCAGGGCGATTATGCAGACCACAGATTCTCACGCTTCACGCCTGATACAGACCAATTCAACTACGCAAACACCATAGACCCGAAGCATCCGCTGAACACGGAGCTTGATGAAAACAATCTTCCTGTTGATACCGATAAGTGGACCAATGAGCTTGTTCACGCATACCTTGCAAACACAACAGAGCGTGAAACACTTGCTCTTGATAAGTCGTCTGCTCTTTCACTTAAAAATAATGACAGAACATACTCCGCTTCTGACAGCTGTTACATTCCCGAAGAATATTCCGATTGTCAGTTCTATGTAAAGTGCATTGCCGTCAATATGAACTGGCAGACGATATATGACTTTGTTCAGACCTTCAGCACCCATTACACAGGCGTTGACTCCTCAAAGGTAACCGTTCGCTATGACGCAAACGGAGTTGAAAGCTCTGAGCTTGACAGCTATAAGATTAAACAGTACGGCTCGGTCAAGACAACAATCATTGACGGTTCATTTATGAACAAGACCGGTTATGTTTTTGCTGGCTGGTCAAAGGATAAGACTAATCAGACTGTTGATTATACTCCCGGCCAGGAAGTAACCTTCACCGAAAGCACAACTCTTTATGCCGTATGGAAAAAGGGAATAAACGTTAAATTTGTTTCAAGCCTCGGAAACGATATAGGCAAGGAGCTTGTTGACGGCTCTTATGTTTCAAAAACATACAGAGAATATAATACTTATTCCTTTGAAGAGATTACAGTGCCGGGCAACGGCTATGTCACTGATAATTACAGGCTTTCCGGCTGGTCTTCAAACGGCTACGGAACAACTGCAGAATATATGCCGGGAGATGTGATTCATCCCACAACCGATATGACTCTTTATGCAGTATGGGGAAAGAAGAACCCTGTAATTAATTTTGATGCCAACGGCGGCTCCTTCCCTGACGAAGAATACGCACAGCCTCAGGAAGTTATATACGGACAGAGAGCAAGGATAAAGAGATTTAACACAACCGATATTATGCCCGTTAAGGACTATTGTGAGTTTATCGGCTGGTCAGAAGACGCAAACGCAACCGCAGCCACTTATTCTCCTGCAGGTGCATATACTGCAACATATCTGAAAAAAGATATTACTCTCTATGCTGTCTGGAAAGCAGCTCCGGATAAGGTTAATGCTCTCAATGTTTCGGGTATTGAAACTCCCGTCCTCGGTCAGAGCATAAGCATCACAACAAACCCGGTTGTGTCTGACAGCAGATTCTCCGCAACTGTTACAAAGTGGGAAGAAGTTGATGCAGCAGTTAACAAAGACATTACAAAGGCAACTGTGATTACAGATGAAATTTCACCAAATGCAAACAGCTTCTATAAGGTATATGTTGATGTTACACCAAATGACACCGGCTCTACACAGCTTGTTTACGGCCCGCTTTCAATAAACGGCGTAAGAACGGATATTGATTTCAGAATTAACGGCAACGATGCAAGACTTGAAGAAAAAGGTGAAGACGGTAAGTTTACTTTCAGCTGTATTTTTGCCCCGACTATTCCAAATAACTACATTACCGAAATCAACATCATTTCGTCAGGCACAATTTCGCTCAGTGCAGACCAGTCACTTTCTACCGTAGGTGCAAAGTTCACCGTTCCGAGCACAGCAAATTACACGAGATCAGGCAATGTTTCCTGGAAAACAAGCACTGTATTCAATGGCACATTCTCCGGTGTTTCAACAGGTAACTTTGTATACAACAACTATTATAAGGCTGTTATCACTCTCAATGCAAAGAGCGGTTACAAGTTCTATGAAAATTGCAAGGTAGCCTCAGTTCCGTACTTTGAAGGCGGTGTGGTTGAACACATTTCTGACACTCAGGTTCGTGTCACTACCTATCAGAAGAAGTCAATCGGTTACGTAATCTCAAATGTTGCAGCTGACGGTTTTGCTCCGCAGTATATTGGTACAGCTTTCAATAAGACCGATCTTACAGTTGATAACGCACATTGCAAGGTTGCAATGGGAACAACAGCCACAAGCTTTGACGGAAGCACAGGCGATTTGAATGATTGTGATCACTATGTAAATGTTGATGAAAGCGGCATACTGACTTATCGTTGGGTTCGTATTCCTGTTACCGTTACTGCTGACATTGGTTATGTTGTTAACGATACAACCACCATTACCGTTCCCGGCGCAAAGAGTGTTGAATATGTAAGCAGCAAGACGGGCAGCTCATCAACAAAATACTCTGTTACATATGATGTTATTTTTGAGGCAAAAGAAATTCCGTCAAGCAATATTATCAATTCACTCAGCATTTCCGGTGTTCCGACTGCTTATACCGACGGTGATTTTCTTGATTATGATTTCGGAGTAATATCAAACACTGACGGCGTAACAATTTCAAAAGCAGAAACAGGTAAGCTTTATCAGGAAATGTACGGAAGCTACTATTCTGCTACAAAACCGTTCAGTTTTTATCCCGGTGAAATCCTTGTTCTCAGGCTTGATGTTACTCACTCAAAGGATACAACATTCGGAAAATCTGTGGGTGAAGAATTTAATGTAAGTCTCGTCAAAGGTGTTGAAACCATAGAAAACGAAGACGGAACAACACAAAGCAACCTTGTAACCTATGATACAATCGGAACGATTGAAAAGATTACAGGTAATACGGCAAGAATAGCTGTTGAAATTTATCAGGATTGCTTTAAGACACCCGATATAATCGCCAACATTTCTTATGATCTGACAGGCAGAATTTATCCCGCCTGTGCGGAAACATCCCCTTATGGTCAGATAACGGAAACAGGTTATCGTTATAACAAGATAGATAATTTCTATACAATGCCGAAAGCTGTGACAGAAACAGCCAAAGATTTTTCATACAAACTTAACGGCAGATCAATCTCGATTGTTGACCCTGAAACACATGAGTGTCCTGATGAATTAGAAATCGGAAAATCTTATGCAATTCGTGTAGATTTCAACTATATGTATCCTGTTTCAGAAGATGCCCTGTTTGATTTCGGAAATGAATACGGCATCAGCAAGGTAATTCTTACCACAGCAGATTCAAGATTCTGTCAGTACAGTGGTTATGCTGTTTCTGCTCCTGTATTTAAGTATGAAGCACACGCAGGTACAATTGAAAATCAGTCAGCCAAATTCAAAAAGGCAGACGCAACCTGCAATTCACCGGCAGAGTATTATTATGAGTGTGAGCTTTGCCACGAAAAGACAAGTGAAACCTACACTGTCGGTGTGGCACTTGATCATAACTCAAACGGTGTTGTTTCATATAACGAAAAACAGCACTACACCACCTGCACAAGATGTGATGAACCTATCAATCCGCAGTATCATACATTCACGTCTTCCAAGCTTTCCGACGGGAGAACGAAGTATACCTGCGAATGCGGCTACTCCTACACCCTCGGTGAGCCGTATACGGCGGCAAAGAGCCTGACTCTT
>JAKSQS010000150.1 GCA_024404055.1 Clostridia bacterium
TTCTTTGATTTTCGTCTGTTGTGCGCCGGAAGAATATATCTATTCTGTCATCCGGGAGCACATTTTCTATGTTTTCACTCCATTCCACGGCAAGGTATGCGCCGCAGTCAAGATAATCAAAATATCCGGTTGAATACAGTGCCTCCATCGTTTCAACCCTGTACATATCAAAATGATACAGCGGCGGATTTCCGCCGTAATCATGCACAAGGGCAAATGTCGGGCTGCTCACCTCGCTTTTAAGTCCGAGCCCCCTTGCAAGTCCGCGCACAAAGGCGGTTTTGCCCATGCCGAGCCCGCCGAAAAAGGCGATAACAGCGCCGTGCGGCAGCACCTTTGCCATACGGAAAGCAAAGTCCTCCGTTTGTGAAACGGATTGCGTTGTAACTGTGAACACTGAAATAACACCTGCTTAATGTATATTTGGAAATAAATATATTATTTTATTATATAATACCACAAATAGTTTATAAGTTAAAGGTTTTTACTTGAAAAATTTTACGCGTATGTATATAATATTATCACTATATATTGAACGCGGGTATTTTTATGTTTTCTGTTGTGAAAAGAATTATTAAAGAAACGGATAAGGTTCTTCTTCTTATCTGTCTTTTGCTTTCATCCTTCGGCATTGTTGCCGTTGCAAGTGCCACCGCCTCCGGGCTTTCGGACGGAGCGGTTGTTTCCCGAGATACAAAGGTTATGATTCTGGCTCTTGTTCTCGGAATAATAATTTCTATGTTTCTTTCGTTTGTCGATTATGATTTTCTTTTGAGAATGTGGCCGCTGATAGCCGCTGTCGGGGTGGGGCTGATGCTGCTGCTGTTTCCTCTCGGCAGTGCGCCGGATGCGCGAACGGATTCAAGGTGCTGGTTTAAGATAACAAGTACGCTTTATTTTCAGCCGTCAGAGGTTGTTAAAATCGGATTTATTATTACCTTTTCGCATCATCTTGACAAGGTTAAAAACAATATAAACGAATTTAAAACCTTTTTTATGCTGTGTGTTCACGGAGCGATTCCGATTATGCTTGTTATTATCACAGGCGATATGGGTTCGGCACTTGTTTTTATACTTGTTTTTGTATGCCTTATGTTTATTGCGGGTGTGCATTGGCTTTATTTTCTTGCAGGCGGAGTGCTTATAACAGCCGCCGCTCCCGTAATATGGTACAAGATTTTTTCAAATATTCAGCGCAGCAGAATACTTGCCCTGTTTTATCCCGACCGTTTTCCTGATGAAATTTATCAGCAAAAGCAGGCGTCAAACGCCATAAAAAAAGGCGGCTTTACCGGAATGGGACTTTTCAAGGGTACATATACACAGTCCGGCTCCGTGCCCGAGGGACAGAATGATATGATTTTTTCCGGCATATGTGAGGAGCTCGGCTTTATCGGCGCGGTTATTCTTCTTCTGCTTTTCGCTGCGCTGATTATCCGTCTTGTATATGTCGGCAAACGCTCCGGCAGCTTTCCGGCATTTCTTATGTGCTGCGGTGTTGCCGCTATGATTGGCGGACAGGCGATAATAAATATCGGTATGTGCACTTCTATGCTGCCCGTTATCGGAATTACTCTTCCGTTCGTCAGCGCGGGCGGTTCATCGGTTTTGTGCACATATCTTGCAATAGGCGTGGCAATGGGGGTTTACCGAAACAGTTGTGTAAATCCGTTGACTGATTTCAGGAACAGAAGAATAAGAACGCCGTTTTCGGCTGCGTAAAAGAAACAGAGGAAAGGAAAGTATATTATGTATATTTGCTACAGAGAACCTGCGGCGTATTGCTATGAGGGCTGGGAGAGACAGGCTGTGCCTCTCGGAAACGGAAAAATCGGCGTTAAGGTATTCGGCGGCTTCAACTGCGAGCTGATACAGTTTAATGAAAAAACGCTGTGGTCAGGCGGTCCCGGCACCGCAAAGGAGCTGCACGGCATTGTCAATGCTGACGGCGGAAAGGCTTTCAGAGAGGTTCAGAAGCTGCTTGCCGAGGGTAAAAATACCGAAGCGGAAGAAAAAATGCATTCGCTGGAGGGTACTCTTGACGGGCTTGGTGCTTATCAGGCGTTCGGCTCTTTATATATGAATTTCAGCAGCGATGCAGCCTGCGACGATTATGTAAGAGACCTTGACTTTGACACAGCCTCCGCCATGGTATCATATAAAGCGGTGAGCGGCGCGCAGAACAGGCATTATTTTGTCAGCTACCCGGACAATTGCTTTGTCGGCAGAATCGTACCCACCGATGAAAGTAAATTAAACTGTGATATGTATGTTGTTTCGGAGCAGAACGGGAAAATTGTATCTTCGGGTGATACAATTACTCTCAAAGGAACAGTCAACGGCAACAATGGCGTTGGCGCACCGGCTTCGGATATGAAAAACAATATGCGTTATGCCGGCGTTATAAAAGCCGTTGTTACGGGCGGCAGTGTTAAAGCTGCTGAATCGGGACATCTTATAATTGCCGATGCCGATGAAATTATGGTTCTAATGAGCCTTGCGACGGATTATAAAAACGAATATCCGACATACAGAAGCTGGGTTGACCCGCTTGTGCTTGCTTCAAATGCGGTTGAAAAAGCGGCTGAAAAAACCTTCAGAGAGCTTTACCATACGCATCTTAACGATTATCAGCCTCTTTATAACCGTGTAAAGCTTGATATAGGACAAAAAGAGGCACAGTTCCCGGCTGATTATATGCTGAAAAAATATAAGCGTTCATCCAAATTCGGTCTTGAGCTTGAAGCTCTGCTTTTCCAGTACGGCAGATACCTTTTGCTTTCAAGCTCAAGAGAGGGTTCTCTGCCTGCAAACCTGCAAGGCGTGTGGAATGCGCTCAACGACCCGCCGTGGTGCTGCGATTATCATCTGAATGTGAATTTGCAGATGAATTACTGGCCTGCGCTTGTCACAAGCCTTGCAGAGACAGCAGAACCGTTGATTGATTATGTAAACTCACTGCTTAAGCCCGGGCGTTATGTTGCGAACAAGACACTTGGAATCGGAAAAAATAAGCCCGACGGTGAGCCGGATGTTGAACAGCCAACGGGTTGGGTTGTCCATACCATGTGCAACGCCATGGGTCATGTCGGCCCCGGTTCATCGTGGCGTTGGGGCTGGGCTCCGGCAAACGGCGCGTGGCTCATGCAAAATCTCTATGATTGCTATGCTTTTTCTATGGATACCGAGCTTTTGCATGACAAAATTTATCCTGCAATGCAGGAATGCGCTCTGCTTTGGACGCAGATACTTGTTGAAGATAAAAAATCCGGCAGACTTGTCAGCTCTCCCACCTTCTCACCCGAGCAGGGACCCGTCACCGCCGGAAACACATATGAACAGACGATTGTATACGGTCTTTACACTGACCTTATAAAAGCAAGTGAAGCTCTGATAAAGGACGGAAAGGGCGATGTTGTTGACCTTTCGGTGATAAAGGCCGTTAAAGCGCAGGCGGAAAGATTAGAGCCGCTGAATGTTTCCTCGGAAAACAGGATTAAGGAATGGTATGAGGAGGACAGCTTTACAAAGAAGTTCAAAAAGAAAAATCAGATTGAAAAGCATCACAGGCATTTGTCACATCTTCTCGGCGTTTATCCTTACAGCATGGTCGAGAAGAAAAAGAAGGGCATATATGAGGCGGCAAAGAACTCCATGTATGACAGGGGAGTTAAAAGCACAGGCTGGGCAATGGCAATGCGCCTGCTTTGCTGGGCAAGGCTGCGCGAAAGCGGTATGTGTGGTGCTATGATAAGCAACATTATCGGAAAGAATATATATGATAATCTTTTCGGCTTCCATCCGCCTTTCCAGATAGACGGTAATTTCGGTTTCACCGCAGGTGTTGCGGAAATGCTTGTGCAAAGCACCGATAAATATATTCTGCTTGCTCCGGCAATTGCGCCCACATGGAAAAAAGGAAGCTGCACGGGACTGCGCGCAAGAGGAAATTTTGAAGTTGATGTTGAATGGGACGACTTTAAGTTTTCCGCTGCGGCAATAACCTCCGGCAGCGGCGGAGCCTGTACGGTATACGGCGACGGAAGAGAGCTTGTTATTATTGATGAGGAGAAAAACGAGCTTGAAACGCAGGAGGATGACGGCTATTACACCTTTATAACACAAAAGGGAAAGAAATACTTTGTTGCGCTGAAGGACAATATGCAGTCACAAGAGGAAGAGGAGCAAGAGGAAGAAGCCGCGAAAGAGCCGGAAGAAACAGAATAATAAAACAGGAACGGATTTGCTTTCATGCATTTCCGTTCCTGTTTAAGCTTTATCTTTTAATACAGCCACCAGGCTCTGCCCCAGAGCAGCCATCTGATAAGCAGCATAACGGGTGTCCAGCCGAGTATCAGGTTCATTGAATCCGCAAGAGAGCGGAAAAATGTTCCGATGTCAACAGTGGGAACAACGAGCGGCTTTTCAATATCAATGTCTGGCGCGGTTATGGGGAACGCCTGTGAATACATTATTCCGCCTTTTCCCGTAAGGGTAAATCTGACATAACAGCCGAGCCTGTCCGCATAATCGTCAAGGTCAAAGGAGGTTAAATCTTCCCCTTCGGCTATCAGCTCTCCGTCGGAATACCAGCGAACACGGTCAAAGTTTTCGGCTTCAAAGGATATGCAGTCCTCCTGCTGGTCAACAACAAGCTTTCTGACGAGCGGCACAGGTCCCGTGCCCTCAAAATCCTCGCCTAAATCTGCACGGGCATATCTGCCTATGCTGAAATATGCGCCGGTTTCAAGTGATGTCCTCAATGCATCCACCGTCAGAGACGGCATACACATATAAGTAAACGCCCGGTCATACTGGTCAATATGGTGTCCATCCGAAAAACAGATACAGCTTACATTTCTGCCGTTGGGTATTGTCAGCTTCAATATTTCATCCCAAAGTATATAATCATACCGGGTGCGGTTGTTTATGCCGCTGTTAACATCGAAAGCAACGCATGACGGATAATTGAGGAAAATATTTGCAAATTTGTTTGCATAATAAGGCTCACGCGCCCTGTCAGGGTCGTCCTCACAGCCTACATATTCGCCTGTGTGGTCAAGAAATGTGATGCCGCCCTGATTCTGCACTCTTCTGACAACTGTTTCATAGTCACCGTAGCAGCCCATAAGTGCCTGACCGTAATTTGCGAAAAACGCGTTCACATGGCAGTCATTTATCGGCACCGCTCCGTTTGCCTCCAACGCGCCCGTAACCTCAAGCATGGGCTTTCCGTCACGGTCTGAGCCTGTTGTTATCTGTTCATAACGCTCCCCGGTGAGCACCTCGGGGTCTTTCATATGTGTGTTATCTGCTTTAAAAAGTCTGTAAAGAGGCACCATGTCCGGCACCTCCGTCCACTTTGCACCGAGAACAGCATGGTCGGTTATCGCAAGAATGTCAAATCCAAGCTCATAATGCTTTTCAACGCTTTCGGCAATACTCGGTACGGCGTCGCTTGCGTTTGTATGGCTGTGAAGGCTTGCTTTATAAAGTCCCCATGCGCCGTCACCGTCCCATATAACATCCTTATACGGGTTTTCTATGGTGTAATCGTGCTCCGCCGTGCTTTGAGCCGAAACGGTAAACACGCACAGCGCAAGCATAACGGCACTTAATATTATGCATATAGCTTTTTTCATAATATTATCCCTTTCTCAAAAAGCTGAAAATTCCGTAGGTTATGTCATAGATAAGAAAGTTGATTTTTGCAAACAAGTCACGCAGAAATTTGTTAATATCCATAGCTTTGCCTCCGTTATATTATGAAATTTATTTTATGCTTTTTTGCTGAGTTGGTCCCATATTTGCCGCGCTCGTATTTATAACATACTCGGGTCGGGGATAGGCTTTCG
>JAKSQS010000151.1 GCA_024404055.1 Clostridia bacterium
CGGTGCCCAAAATTCATGCGGCACTGCCTTTGAATTTTGACCGCTGCGCCATTTTTGCCTCGCTTCATCCGCCACAGGCGGCGCATCGGCAAAAATGCTGCCAATTCCATCACGCCGGCAAATATATTTAATTGTAAATTTTCGGCTGTTTCACAGGTTCATCGGGCAGCCGTGCCCACGCGACACTTGCGGTGCCCAAAATTCATGCGGCACTGCCTTTGAATTTTGACCGCTGCGCCATTTTCGCCTCGCTTTATCCGCCACAGGCGACGCATCGGCAAAAATGCTGCCAATTCCATCACGCCGGCAAGCACGCTTATTATATTAAAAAATCGGCTTTGTGTCAATAGCTTTTGCGCTTTTTCTTGCTTAAAATGAGCAGAATTGCCGCCGCAAGGCTTATCGCGCTGATAATCGCGCCGGATTTGAACATAGGCGGAACATATTTCATACTTACTGTGTGCTGACCCTTGCTGATTTTGCAGCAAAGCAGCAGGTCAGCCGTGCGCAGCGGTTCTGTTTTTTCTCCGTCAATATAAATCTGCCATCCGCCGTCATCCGGTATGGTTGTGAAAAATACTCCGTCCTTTTCACAGCCTATTGCGCCGGTTATATTATCGGATGAAAAGCTGTCAATTTTAAAGCCGCAACGGTTCAGTTTATCTGTACCGTCTTTTACATTCAGATTTTCTCCGCACAGGGCGAACCACAGTGCCTTTTGCGTTTGCTTACCGCTTTTATGCGCGGGTATGTCAAAATCAAGGATTTTTTCATCCGCAAGAAAGGCGAGGGGAAGCAACATCTTGTTTTCGCTGACTTCTCCTGTTTCCGGGTCGGCGGAATAGCGGACGGAAAACAGGGCGTTTGTAATTTCGGTACCTTCATAGTATGTGCTTACATTTTTTGCGTATTTCGGCATACCGAGTGCCTGAAAAAAATCGTACTGCGCAGCACTCATGGTGGATGAATACCAGCCGATACCGTGATAACCGTATTGTAATCCCTGGTTGTTGCTTTTCAGCGGTTCAAGCTCCTGACGGCTGAAGCTGTTTTTTTCATCCGCTTTTTGTTTGAATTCGGCTCCGATTTGAGAAAATTTAAGAAGGGAGTCGGGATTTGAGGTTATGCGTGCGGTGAAATTCGTGCACGCTCCCGCAAGCACAAGAACAAAAAGCACGGCTGCGCTCTGCTTCATTCTTACGGGATGAAAGTGTTCGCCTGTCGGAACAAAGGTGTTATATTCAATAAATGCGGACGCGCAGACGAGAACGAAAAACACATAAACAAAGCTGAACCGCCCCGGAAGCTGATTCGGAAAATGAAAGCCGTGCCATACATAATACAGGGCGTTTATTTCAAAGGAGAGAATAAGAAAAAGCCATATAAAAGCACTTGTAAGCTTTTTGCGAAGCGGTATTTTTTTATTGAAAGCCGATACAACCGCCATAATTAAGGCACTGACTGTACAATAGACATTCGGTGCGCCGTATTCAAGAGATTTGGGCGTGAACGGCAGCATATTGAAGATGAGGTTCAGCACCGTGCCGTAGCTTCTTGCGCTTTCAAGCCCTATATCGGACGCTTTTGTCTGTGAAATCGTGTGCAGCAGCGGCAGCAGGGACACGGCGGCAATTTCGGCGGCAAGGACGGAATAAACAGCAAAGCGAAAAAGCTTTTTTATGCTTTCACGAAGTGAACGCTTTTCTTCTACCGTCAGCTTTAAAGCCCATATTGCCGCAAAAATGCACACCATATAGGCAATATAAAAGCATGACCATATGCACATAAACAGCGTGACGGTGTACAGCACGGGGCTTTTTCCGTCAAACAGCTTTTCAATGCCGAGAATTACAAGCGGGAGCAGCAGCATACAGTCCATCCACATAAACTGATTTTGAAAAGCAACTGCCCAGCCGCAGAACGCATATGCGGCGGAAAGTGCTGTGTATGGAAATATGCGCCTTTCGGTTATCCGTCTGTGGCTGTGCAGATATATGCAGAAAAAAAGCGAGGCAAGGCAGAAGCGCAGCATCACCGTCAGGTTTACCACGGCGATGTGAGTGCTCTGCGGCAGTATGTAAAGGAAAATCCATAACGGACTGTTAGTGTAATACGCGCTTTGGCTCCACAGGTTAAAGCCGAGACCGCCGGAAAACGAATAGAAAAGCTCACCGTTATGCAGGGCGCGGCTCATATTTTCAAGCATGGGATAATACTGCGAAAATCCGTCCATAGTACAAAACGAATTTTTACCGAACGGGGCGCAGGAAAGAAGCGCGAATTGCAGCAGCATGACGAGTGCAGGTACTGCCGCGGCAAGGACAAAGCAGACCGTGACGGGATTTAATTTGCGCGGGTTATTTTTCATATATGATAACATCCTTTAATTTCCTTTTCGGAACATAATGTACATCATTTTCATCACGGTAATAATTTGTATCATCACCGTTTTCGATTTCGGTGATAACGATTTTTTCAGCCGGCTTGCCGAGAGCTACAACAAGCTTCGGTGAAATATTTTCCGGCAGAGAAAACGCCTGCTTTACCTCTGACGGCGTGAAATTACCTATCATGCAGCCGCCGAGACCTGCTTCCGTTGCGGCAAGAAGAATACTTTGCGCGGCAATGCCTATATCCTTCGGAAAAGCGTTTTCGCTGTCCGCAATATTCATATCAAGGCAGATGACAATATATCCCGTCGGTGCCATACCGTCGTGCGGCAGCTTCATCTGCGGAAGCCCCCTTGCCCAGCGGGTGAGAGGCAGCATTTTGTCTGTATCCTCTTTTTCAAAAAGCGGCAGATATTTAAGCGGCTGCTTGTTCACACTTGAAGCGGAAAGACGGGCGCAGTCAATAAAATAAAGTATTTCATCCTCTGTGATACTCCTCGCTTCGTCATAGCCGCGATAGCTCCTGTTTTTCAGTATAAGCTCATAGATTTTTTTCTCCATGGCAGTATCTCCTTAAAATTATTTGTTTAATAATAACACATACCGTGCAAAAAAGCTATATTTTTATGTTGAAAAATAATCAGATATATGTATAATAAGGTTAAGAAATTGAAAAGGGGAGTTAAATATGCATACTGTTAAAAAGGGTGTATTGAGGGATATGATGCAGCAGCTTGAAAAATACTGTGTGTTTTCATCTGTTGACATTCCCGAATGGAAATTATATGAAGGAATTTATCTCGGACACGGAAAATATGAGCTGAACCGGGAGAAAATATATGATAAAAAGCTCACAGACAGGTGGAGTGCGTGTTACGACTGTGCGCGTTTTTTCAGTGCGGAATTTGCGCTTCCCGAGTTATTCAGGTCGCATAAGCTGTATTTACAGCTCGATTTCGGCGGTGAGGTGCTTGTTAAGCTGAACGGAAAATTCATCGGCTCCTTAAGCTCCCGTGAAAACAGCGGATGGGTCGGCAGAGAGACGATAAACATACCGTCAGACTCATTGAATTTTGATTCACCGAACCTTATTGAGCTTGAAGCGGCGATTGATTCGGGCAGCTTCTGCGATAAGGCGATGAATGGCGCGAAGAGCATGGAATATCAGATGAAATACGCGAAAATATCCGCAGTTGATGAAAAATGCGAAAAATTTTATCTTGACTGTGATTTTATATGGGAAGCTCTTGATAAAATCGACGATGAATTTATCCGTCTGAAGGTTTATAACGCTCTTGACGACGCACTGCACGCCGTTGATTACGATTTTGACGAACAGCAGGTTAGGTCTTCGATATATGAAGCGTCACAGCTTCTTGACAGGCAGCTTGCCGACATAAAATATACGCCGCAGGCACAGGTTATCATGGCAGGGCACAGCCATATTGATGTGGCGTGGCTTTGGAGAATACAGGAGAGCGAGCGCAAGGCGGCGCGAACCTTCTCAAACACGCTGTCGCTTATGGATGCCTACCCGGACTTCCGTTTCACGCAAAGTCAGGCGGTGCTTTATGACATGGTGAAGGAAAACTATCCCGAAATTTATGAGGGCATAAAGCAAAAGGTTAAAAACGGACAGTGGAACATCACGGGAAACACATGGGTGGAATGTGACACAAATATCGCCTCAGGTGAATCGATGGTGCGTCAGCTCCTTTACGGCAGAGAATTTTTCCTTAAAGAATTCGGCGTCAGCTCTGAAATTTACTGGCTGCCGGACTGCTTCGGCTTTTCATGGTCTTTGCCGCAAATAATAAAACGCAGCGGTATGAAATATTTTATCACTTCAAAGCTGCGCAATCAGGACACAAACCGTTTTCCTCACACGGTTTTCCGTTGGAGAGGTACGGACGGCAGTGAAATAATCGCATATAATCAGCGCAGCCATTATCAGGGTGAATATGACGCGGCACAGGTGTGCGCAACCGCCTATACAAACGACCAGAAGGCGGAAGTTAACACTACATTCGGAATGTTCGGCTACGGTGACGGCGGCGGAGGCTGTACATACAGGATGCTTGAAAGAGCAAAACGGCTTGAGGCATTCCCGGGTCTTCCCACTTCAAAAATGGGACATCCGCAGGAATTTTTTGCCGAGGCGGAAAAAAGCCGTGATGAGCTTCCCGTATACTGCGACGAGCTTTATTATGAAAATCACCGCGGAACATACACAAGTCAGGCGTTTATTAAAAAGAACAACCGCCGCGGCGAATTTCTTCTCACCCGGACGGAAATTGCCGGTGTGATAAATAAAATCTGCGCCGGAAACGAATTTGACAGGGACAAAATCGAAAAGCTTTGGAAAGCTCTGCTGAAAAATCAGTTCCACGACATTCTGCCCGGCACATCCATACATGAAGCGATTGAGGATTGCAGGGCGGAGCAGACCGCTTTGCTTGAAGAGGGCAGAGAAATGTTTTCCGATATTCTCGGCTCAATTGCAAAGAACATAAAAACAGACGGCGGCATTCTTGTGTGGAATCTTCTGCCCCATGCAGTGACCGCACCTGTGAAATGCGGCGGCAATGAGCTTATCGCCCGTGATATTCCGGCTATGGGCTACAAGGTGATAAGCGAGAATGAAGCGAATGCGGTTTATCCGCCGGTGAAGGCGGAAAAGGGCTTACTCGAAAACGAAAATCTGAAAGTGATATTTGACGAAGACGGCATAATCAAGTCGGTTTACGACAAGAGAAATAACCGTGAGGTACTTGACGGCGAGGGCAACCTCATCACTGTGTTTATTGACAAGTGCATACATGAAACGGCATGGAATTTAGAGCAGAATTATGTTAAAAAGCAGTGGGAGCTCAGAAAAGCCGAAAGCATTGAGGCATTTTGCGACGGCTTGAAGGGAGTTGTCAGAATCGTCAGGAAATTCAACAAATCCACGGTGAAGCAGGATATTATACTTTACACGGGAAGTGACCGCGTGGATTTTGTGACGGAGGTTGACTGGCAGGAGCGCGACAAGATGATGAAGGCGGCGTTTGACCTGAATGTGAGCAATACCTACGCCACATTTGAATCGGCATACGGTGCTATCAAGCGTCCGACCCACAGGAACAGCCCGTTTGACGCGGCACGGTTTGAGCAGTGCGCCCACAAGTGGGCAGACCTGAGCGAGGGTGACTACGGCGTGAGCATACTCAACGACTGCAAATACGGTTATGATGTTCTCGGCAGCAAAATGCGCATCACCATGATGCGTGCGCCGACCTGTCCGGACAGAAAGGGAGACCTTGGTATAAACACATTCACATACAGTCTTTATCCCCATGCAGGTACATGGCAGAGCGCGGACACGGTTAAGCGTGCGCTTGAGCTGAATGTACCGCTTGAAGCGTATGAAGCGGCGGCAAATGACGGCTGCCTGCCCGACAGCCTTTCGCTTATTTCAAC
>JAKSQS010000152.1 GCA_024404055.1 Clostridia bacterium
CGCCCTCTTCATTTCTGCCGAAAAGGGAGCGCAAATCGGTCTTACTGCTTGCGTCCTGCCACTGCTCGGCGAAGCTTACAAGCAGCCAGTTGATGTCGTCACCATACTGAGTCTGCAGGCTTTTCATCGGAAGCATCGCGTCGGAATAAAAGCGTCCCCACACATCATCCTTATAGTGGGCATAATCCTGCTGCATGAGCTTTAAGTCGATATCGGCAAACTCATTGGTGAGAGTGTTGAGAATTGCATCGGTCTTGCGGTCGATTTCATCCACTGTAAGCTGAACACTTTGCAGACTTTGTGAAATATACCGGATTTTTTCACCTAATATTTCAGTTTCACTTTTGATAACGCCGAACATCTGCAGAATCGAAACAACACTGTTCACAAGGTTAACAACGCTGCTTAAATAGGTAAGACCGGTCAATCCGTAGTTGAACCATTTTGCCGCGCTCTGCGCAAATGTTTTGGGAGCATTCGCATCCTTCTTCACCGCTTGGAAATATTCATAAAGATAACCTATCTGATATTTATTTTCAAGCGGATTTGTATCAAGCATAATTTCCACTTCGTTGGCGGCTTCATCGGGATCCTTAACACTAATATCCTCCAGCATGGCAAACGCAGGAGTAGCAACACACCACGCCATAAGAACGCTCAGCAGCACTGCCAGCAATTTTTTTGCGAGATTTGTTTTGTTTTTCATTTCATTACCTCACTTTGCATATATTTTTATATATCTAAATCCTGTCAGCCCGCAAGGCAGGCAAGAATTATATCTATAACCGGCAGATGCGCCTGATAGAAAATATCTAACAGCAGCGGTGAAAATCACTTTGAACAGGACGGGAATTTTTAATTTGTCCTACGCAATGATATTGATGAGCGAGAGCAAAAGATTAATGAGAAAGCCGCGATCGGTTTCATATTCGGCTTTTTCCTTCTCAATTCATCGGCCTCTCAAAAACACAATGTTATACTACTCAACTTATCTTTTAATTATAGTGAATATCGGTAATATTTGTCAATAGATTTGCCGATTTTCAGGGTGTAAGACGCAAAAAAGTGTGTTTTTTTGCCAACGGGTACGATTCTCAATGTCACCTTTTTATCAACAAATCAGCCGAACAAAGATTGCTGCTTCATTATACATTGTGAAAACCACATATGATAAAAAAGGTAAACACCCAAATATGATTGTTTAAAAAAGAAGCAATATCCGAAGACACTGCTTCCAATTGGCGGAGATGGTGGGATTCGACTCGCAGCACTGCGGTGCCTTGGTCGCTCGCGGTCACAACAGTCCACCGGACTGTTGCTCTGTACCGCTCGTCCTTCGAATCCCGGCACATCACTGCCCTAAGAAAAAAGAAGCAATATCCGAAGATACTGCTTCCAATTGGCGGAGATGGTGGGATTCGAACCCACGGACCCGGCTAAGGGCTTACTCGATTTCGAGTCGAGGCCGTTATGACCACTTCGATACATCTCCATATTCATTACCGTTCATACCGAACGGTAAGCATTATATCAAATACAATTCAATATGTCAATATAAACAGGAAATTTAAAGTACACAGCTTAAAAATTCCTTTGTTCTTGCTGACTGCGGATTGGAGAATATTTCATCCGGCAGACCTTCTTCAACAATAACGCCGTCTGCCATAAAAATCACTCTGTCCGCAACATCCCTTGCAAAGCCCATTTCGTGAGTTACCACAACCATTGTCATGCCTTCTGCCGCAAGCTCCTTCATAACTGCAAGAACCTCCCCTACCATTTCCGGGTCAAGCGCCGAGGTCGGTTCATCAAAAAGCATAATGTCCGGGTGCATGGCAAGTGCTCTGGCTATTGCAACGCGCTGCTGCTGACCGCCGGAAAGCTGTCTGGGATACGCATCCGCCTTGTCTGTAAGTCCTACTCTCGCAAGCAGCTCCAGTGCCTTTTTTTCAGCCTCGTCCTTGCTCATTTTTTTGCGGTCAACCGGTGCAAGCATTATGTTCTTTTTCACCGTAAGATGGTCAAAAAGATTGAACTGCTGAAAAACCATGCCGACATTTTCACGGAATTTGTTCAAATCCGTGTGCTTATCGGTAATGAGGACTCCGTCAACCTCAACCGAGCCGCTTGTCGGGGTTTCAAGTCTGTTGAGGCAGCGAAGAAGCGTTGATTTACCTGAACCGGACGGTCCGATAAGACAAACGACCTCGCCCTCACTGACTTCAAAATCTATACCTTTCAGCACATGATTTGAGCTGAAAGACTTGTGAAGGTTAGTGACTTTTACTTTTTCTGCCATTATTATTCAATCTCTTTTCCAACATTTTTGAGAATATCATCAGCACGGAAATGATGACAAGATAAAACGCCGCAACATAAATATATGTAGCAAAGAACTGATAGGTTGCGCCTACATAAGTCTTCGCCTTATTAACGATTTCAGCAAGTCCTATAACCGAAAGGATTGATGTATCCTTTATGGTGATTATGAACTGGTTTACAAGAGACGGAATCGCAATTCTGAATGCCTGCGGAAGAACCACCTTGATAAGAGCCTTCGACTGGCTCATGCCGAGGCTTCTTGCAGCCTCAATCTGCCCCTTGTTGACAGCCTGTATTCCGCCGCGGAAAATTTCCGACATATATGCGCCGGCATTCAGGCTCAATGTAATAACTCCGGCAACAAAAGGCGTAAACCTGAATCCGGAAATAAAGACCTGCACCACCTGCGGAACGCCGAAATAAACTATAAATGCCTGAACTATCATGGGAGTACCCCTGATAACCCATACATAGGCACCGGAAATAAACTTTAGTATTTTCACATTTGAAATTCCCATAAGACAGGCAAAAAGACCGATAAAAAAGCCTATGAGAATTGAAAAAAGCGCAATGCCGACGGTAAGCTTGATACCCTCAAGCAGTAAGGATGTACCCTCCGAAAAAACCTGTGCAAAATTCATATTTTTTTCCTACAATCCGATAATCAGTATGGCTCACAAAAGTGAACCATACTGAATATTTTTTAATCTGAGATATACGAAGCTTTTAATTTGTAATTTGAATTAATAACCGTATTTGGCAAGAATTTCTTCATACTTGCCGCTTGATTTAAGATTTGCAAGACCCGCGTTGAACATGGTGATAAGGTCGGCATTTTCGCCCTTCTTTACGGCAAAGCCGTAATAGCAGGGATTAACAACATCGCTTACTATCTTAAGCTCGAAGTTGTTTGACTTGATTGCCCAGCCGATAACGGAGTTATCTTCCATGCAGGCATCGTTAATGCCGTTAACAACAGCCTGATACATTTCGGGAGAGCCTTCATATACAACAGTCTCAAAGCCGTACTGTTCCTTTACGGATTCGGCATAGTCAAGACTTGCGGTACCTGCCTTAACGGCAACGGTCTTACCCTTGAGGTCGTCAAAGGAAGCAATTTTGCTTTTTGCCGAAACAACAAGAACCTGTCCGTCCTCAAAATAACCCTCTGAAAAATCAAATGTTTCTTTTCTCTTGTCATTAATGGTCATGCCGGCAATCATACCGTCTGCCTGACCGGACTGAACCGCGCCGAGAGAAGCGTCAAAGCCTTCGTTTAAAACTTCATACTTGAAGCCCTGGTCTTCGGCAATAGCCGCAAGGAGATCCATATCAACACCGATATATGTATTCGTCTCGGTATCGAGATACTCAAAGGGAGCAAAGCTGTTGTCCGAATAAATCTTGTAAGTCTTTGCCGTTGTTTGCGTATTTCCGCCGCAGCCTGCGAAGCAGCCGGCAACAAATATAAGCGCAAGTACAAGTGCTGTGATTTTTGCAAATTTTTTCATTTTTTATTCCTCCTGAAAATAATTTTGATTTATTTTATAATAAAATCCCTTATTTGTCAATATTTATAAGCACCATTTCTGACCGAATATTTCAGCGGGGGCATTTTTGCTTTCATGCGCATAAAAAACCGTGAACAAATTTCCGTCCGAAAGGCATACAGTTGCCGGATAACCGATGTCACTGCTGACGCCGTTTATGTTTATATCAATGTCCTTTTCCCATGTTTCGCCGTTATCAGTGCTTATCATTGCCTTTATCCCGTACGGCTTTTCCCTGTATCCGTATACCGAAATAATTGTCCCTGAGGGATGAACAAGCAGATGCGCAGGTGCACCGCCTTTCAAATCAAGCAATCTCTGCGGCTTTGACCATGTGAGTGCGCCGTCGCGAGACACACTCTGATAGGTTGTGAAAACCCCGTTTCCCTCCGCACGGATGTGACACAGTATATCTCCGTTGTCAAGCTGTACGGCGTGCGGCTCACACAAAAGCGGTTTTTCACCGTTTAGTATAACATTTTCTATTTGCCCCTTTAAGACCGTTTCGCCGTCCGGCTTTACGGTATACGCCTTTATCCCCTCTTCTTCATGTGCAGTGCCGAAGCTTCTGCCGACCCAGAGAAGTGTACCGTCTTTAAGAACACAAGGTCCGTGCGGCGAGGTAACGGGGCTTATATGTATATCTCCGAAGGTAACACCGTTATCACCGCTTATGCGGAACTCCGAGCCGAGATATTTGCTTTCTTCATCCTGTGAAACTGTGTCAAGATATGACTGAATATATACATTTTCCGGGTTGCAGCTTCGCTGAAATTCAACCGTATTGTTAAACGAGGTCACTATAAGAGAAGCGTCCCCGAAGGCGCATAAGCCGGTGTCACGGTCGTCAAGCGGCGTATCTATTACCGGCGCGGGAGGAGAAAAGCTTTCACATTCATCATCCGAAAAACAAATTACTGCTTTACCGAACGGACATATATGCTCAAGCCGGAAGCCGGAGCACGCAACGGCTATTCTGCCGTTTTTCAGCCTTTCAATGCTCGGCCACGCAAAATAATTATGCTTTGTATACGGCGCACACATCACCTTAACGGGCTCACCTATCAGTTTAATTCCCATAAATATCCCCCTTTTTCTTTTCAGAATAACATAAAAAACAGCTTTTATCAAGTGATTGACTGTATGAATACTATTTATTAAAGAAAATTAAATGCATAAAATCTGTAAAAGGATTGATTTTTTTGCAGGAATATGTAATAATGATACAAATATTATTTAAAAGGTGGTGATTAAATGGCGAATTGCCCCAAATGCAATGAACATCTTAAGCTTACCGACTGGAAGCAGCACTGTCCGCATTGCGGAGCAAACTTAGTCATTTACGACCTGCAGGAAAGACTGATGCAGGATGCCGATATTGCAGAAGTGCAATATTATCATTTTCAAAAGAAGATTGACAGGCTTAAAGCCTCGTTTATCGGCTCAAAGCTCGCGATTGTAAGAATCATTACATCCCTGCTCCCAATCGGTGCGCTTTTTCTTCCGCTTATAAAAGCAACGCTAACAGCGCCGTTTGAGGAGTTTTCCGGAAACATTACGGTACTCAATCTGTATAATTCCATTGATCAGCTCGGAAACATACCGGCTCTTTTGAACGGCGACACAAAAACGCCGACACTGTTTCTCGTCATCTCCATTGCGGCACTGCTGCTTTCGGTGTTGCTTATTCTTGTTCACTTTATTTTGCTCACCCTTGCGTGCTCATCCAGAGGCAAGCAGAGAAATACGGTTTTAAACATTCTTATCCTTGTTACAACCTTCGCCTCGCTCATTGCGTTTGCCGCCATGCCTGACGGCGGAGCGGTTACAGGCTCACTCGGTATCGGCGCTTACCTTTATGCGGTTTTACAGCTTGTAAATACCGGAATTGATTTTGCCGTTCTC
>JAKSQS010000153.1 GCA_024404055.1 Clostridia bacterium
TTACTTCACAGTCTCTGAAAAGCTGTGCACCGTTTTCAACCGCGTTTACGCAGGTGGCGATTGCAAGCTCATACGGGCAAACTATTCCCGCCGTGGGAGCCCACAAAGCCGCCACAGCCTCGTCCGAAATGCACGGTTCCATTTCCTTAACCCGCGCTTTATCAATTATTTCCATGTCGGGAACACCGTTTTTAACGCCTCTGTCATAAAGCACCTGAAGCGTCGCTTTTTCTTCATCGTTATAGGCGACAACAAATGAGCCGATGCCCTTATACGGTACATTAAGCTCCCTGCAGACCGCCGGCATGAGTGCCGCGCCCTCAACATTGAGCTTTGCCTTAAGACTTCCGTTTTCGGCATCAAAGCCCGCATGAACAATGGCACTGTTTGCCTTGGTTGAGCCCATGGCAACATCACCGCATTTTTCAATAAGCGCAACACTGATGTCGTACCTGCTGAGCTCTCTTGTTATCATCGCGCCCGTAACTCCGGCACCGATAACGGCAACATCAAAACACATAAAACCTCATCCTTTGCTTTAAAATTTGATTGGGGATTACATTTCTCTGACCTGCTCCGGCTGCAAAACCGGAAAACCGCCCTTTGTGAGCACTTCCTCCGCCTGCTGCCATTTATCAACATTGAAAATCACATACGCCTTTTCGTCCTCACGGGCAATGAAGGCATAAAGATATTCAATGCTTATTCCGTTTTTGCCGAGACACTCCATAACAGAGGCAAGGGCACCGGGAGTGTCCGTAATTCCGACGCCGATAACATCCGCCATGGTGACGGTAAAGCCGGCGTTCGACAGTGCCTCATACGCTTTTTCGTTATCGGTGACTATCAGCCGCAGAATGCCGAAATCACTTGTGTCCGCAACGGAAAACGCCTTGATGTCAATTCCGCTGTCGGCAAGGGTTCTCGTAATTTCCGCAAGCCTGCCTATCTGATTTTCAACAAATATGGATAACTGCTGTATTTTCATCTGCTCTCCTCCTTAAATTTTGCGTTTGTCAATAACCCTCGTTGCCTTTCCCTCGCTTCTGGGCAGACTTTTGGGTTCAACCAGCTTGATTTTCGGGGAAATGTTCAGCGTGGACTGCATTGCCGAGGCAACCCTGCGTTCAATAGCTTCAAGTCCCCTTACAGTGCCGCCGACAAGCATATCCGGCGTCATTTCTATTTTTATTGTCAAAGTATCAAGGTTATTCACGCGGTCAACCTCAAGCAGATAATTCGGCTGCATACCGAGGCTCAACAGCACGCTTTCAACCTGTGACGGGAATACATTGATTCCCCTGATAATCAGCATATCGTCGCTTCTGCCCCTCGGCTTTGTCATTTTGACAAAGGTTCTGCCGCAGGCGCATTTTTCGCGGCTTAAGGCGCATATATCCCTTGTGCGGTAACGGATAAGCGGAAGTGCCTGCTTTGCAAAGCAGGTGAACACCAGCTCTCCGTATTCCCCGTCCGGGAGAGGCTTTCCCGTCTGCGGGTCTATAACCTCGGCATAAAAGAAATCCTCATTTATATGCATACCGTTCTGCTCGGTACATTCAAATGCGACACCCGGTCCGCAGGTTTCCGAAAGACCGTATATATCATAAGCCTTCACGCCCAGAAGCGTCTGTATCTGCTGACGCATCTCCTCCGTCCACGGCTCCGCGCCGAAAAAGCCCGCACGAAGACGGATGGACGACGGGTCAATGCCCATATCGCGCATGGTTTCGCCTATATACAGCGCATCTGTCTGCTGGTGTTTCCGGTGGAAACGGGAATAACAGCCGCGCCCAGCTTTTCCGCGCCGTAATGGATTCCGAGTCCGCCCGTGAAAAGTCCGTATCCGTAGCTTACATGAACAAAGTCGTCTGCCGTTGCGCCTATTGCGGTAAGTGCTCTCGCACAGCAGGTTGCCCACATATCAAGGTCTTCCTTGGTATAGGCGACAACCGTCTGCTTTCCCGTGGTGCCGGACGAGGCGTGAACCCTTGAATGCTTTTCTCTGGGCACGGCAAGCATACCGAGCGGATAATTGTCCCTCAAATCCGTTTTATAGGTAAACGGCAGCTTTTTAATATCCTCAATTCCGTTTACATCCTCGGGCTTCAAGCCCATTTCGTCGAACCTCTGCTTATAAAGCGGAACATTTTCATAACAGCGGCGCACCATATCCTTAAGTCTGCTGCTTTGAAGAGCCCCCAGCTCCTCGCGTGACATGGTTTCCGTTTCCGGGGTAAAATACTTCTGTGACATTTATTTTTCCTTCTGACGAATTTAGTATTTTCATATTATACTCCAAATGTTCATACTATTCAACTGTTATGCCGAATTTATTAAAAAAAATTGCGGTGTCCGGGGCTGTAATTATTGCCAAAGTAATTCGGTTTTATTTGTTTAATGCGACAAAAATTGACTTTTGTCTGTACACTGCCGTTATTACTATTGCCAATCGCACCGTAATATGGTAATATAACTATAATTATAGCAACAAGGAGGAAAGAAATTGATTTACAGCTTTAACAAAAACAATTATAAGGACTTCAACATATACGAGCAAAACAAAAAATCCCCCCGTGCCTATTTTATTCCGTTTTCAACAAGGGCAAAGGCGGTAAACGCCGATGTGCGCACCGAAAGGGCAAAAAGCGACCGCGTTACACTGCTGAGCGGAAAATGGGACTTTGCCTATTTCCCGAAATGGTCACTTCTGCCGGATGAAATTGATACGGAAAGCTTTGCGTTTGACAAAACGGATGTGCCGTCCACATGGCAGAGAACGGGCTATGAGCCGCCGGTTTACCTCAATACGCGCTATGAATTCGGCAATAATCCCCCGGAATTTCCCACAGACTGCTCCGTGGGCGTTTACAGAAAAAAATTCAAATTAAAGGGTGACGGGAAAAAGGTTATCACATTTCTCGGCGTTATCTCCTGCCTTGACCTGTATATTAACGGCAGTCATGTCGGTTACAGCGAGGGCGCGCACAATATGGCGGAATTTGACATAACGGAATTTGTGCACGAGGGAGAAAATGAGCTTGTGGCAACGGTTTCCAAATGGTGTCACGGCACATTTCTCGAGTGTCAGGATATGTTCCGTGAAAACGGCATTTTCCGCGATGTATATGTAACGGCGTATGACAGCGTTAATATTGAGGATTTCACGGTAAAAACAAGCTGCGGTGCACCCTCGGCACTTGAAGCGGATATTATTCTTGACGGCGATACGGAAAACTGCACGGTCACGGCGGAGCTTGAAAAGGACGGAGAAATTATTAAAAGCGTTACTGCCGACGCGGCGCAGAAAACGCACCTTCTGCTCTCCGACCTCAATGTGCTGCTTTGGAACGCGGAAGTTCCCGTGCTTTACGAGCTGATTATAACCGTTAAAAAGAACGGAAAAACGGTTGAAGCGGTGAGAAATTTCACCGGCTTTAAAAAGGTTGAAATAAAAGGAGAGGTTTTCCTTTTCAACTCTCAGAATATCAAAATTAAGGGTGTGAACCATCATGACACCAACGAAAAAACAGGATATGTCATGACGGCGCAGGATATTGAAAAGGATATTTCCCTGATGAAAAAGCTGAATGTGAACGGCGTGAGAACCTCACACTATCCGCCCGACCCGCTTTTCATCATTATGTGCGACATATACGGACTTTATGTAATTGACGAGGACGATATTGAAACGCACGGCACACAGTGCGACCCGTATAAGCCGAACCTTCTGAGCAATTCAAAGGCATGGCAGCCCCGTTATCTTGACAGAACGCAAAGGCTTTACGGCAGGGACAAAAACCGCGTCAGCGTTACCATGTGGTCCTTGGGCAATGAGTCCGGCGGCTGGAAAAACCAGGATGCCTGCGCAAAATATCTGCACGATGTATCGGATATTCCCGTGCATTATGAGGGCGTAATCCGCACGCCCCGCCATTCATATGATGTCGTCAGCGAAATGTATACGGCACATGAAAAGCTGATGAAAATAAAGAACAGAGCCGCCGGCAGCGTATATACGGGCAAGCCGTTTTATCTTTGCGAATACTGTCACGCCATGGGCATAGGTCCCGGCGGACTTGAGGATTACTGGAAGATCTTTTATTCGGATGATATTTTCATGGGCGGCTGCATATGGGAATGGGCAGACCATGCCGTGCTGCACGGGGACGGAAGCTACACCTACGGCGGCGACCACGGAGAGGTTATTCACGACGGCAATTTCTGTGTTGACGGACTGATGTATCCCGACCGCACACCGCATACGGGTGCTTATGCCATGCAGGCGGTTTACCGTCCGTTAAGGGCTGAAAAAATCAGCGACAACCTTTACCGCTTCACAAACACAAACCGTTTCCTTAATTCCTCCGCTTATAATATCGCGTGGCAGCTTCTCAAAAACGGTCAGTGCATTGACAGCGGATGCTTTAAAACGGAAATTGAGCCGAAGGCATCCGGCAATGTCATTCTCAACCACAAGATGACCAATACCGCAGATGACTACTGCATAGATTTTCTTTATACCGATACAAACGGCAATTTCGTCGCAAAGGAGCAGCTTATTCTCAATGAGGTTGTCAAGGAGCCTGAAAGGCAGCTCGGCATACTCGCGTTTTCAAAGAGCAGCGATTATATCAGAATACCGTTCAACGGCGGAAGCTGCGCGTTTGACAGGCACAGCGGCGGACTGATAAGCTATGAAATAAACGGAAAGGAAATGCTTGACACCCAGCACGGCTTCCACATCAGCCTTTACCGTGCTTTCACCGATAACGACAGGAACATCCGCAAAAACTGGGAGGAAATCGGCATTGACAAGCCGCAGACCGTATTCAAAAAAATCCGCTCATGCTATTGCGACAAAACGGAGGGCTGTGTAAAGCTCACCGCGGAATATTCCGTTGAGCTTGCGGACAAAAAAGCACTTATGCTGACCATTGCGTACAAGGTATTTGCCGGCGGTGAAATTTGCGTTAACGCCGACCTTCGCAGAGCCCTCACCTTCCGCAGGGAGCTTGACCTGCCCCGCTTCGGTCTTACGCTCAAGCTTGACGGCGCATTGAAGAATGTTGTGTACTACGGTCTCGGTGACAGGGAAAATCTTCCCGATTTCAAAGAACAGTCCACCCTCGGTATTTACCGCACCACAGTTGAAGAAATGCATGAGCCTTACATAAGACCGCAGGAAAACGGCACCCACGGCGAAACACGCTGGGCAAGCTTTACTGACGGGGACGGCAGCGGCGTCACCTTCTTTGAAGGGAATAAAGCGTTCACCTTCTGCGCACACAACTATACAAGGCGTGCGCTCAATGAGGCGGAGCACCGCGAGGAGCTGACCCACACCGATTCCGTAAGCGTGTGCATAGACGGCTATGAAAGAGGAACGGGAACCAACAGCTGCGGACCGGACACCCTCGACAAATATAAATTTATTTTCGGCAACCGTGCGGAATACAGCTTCTGGCTTATTCCGGCAAAAAATAAAGCATAATTTAAGGAGGACATGAAAAATGAAAAACACTGCAAAAAAAGTCATCAGTCTTATAAGCGTTATCGCGCTTATGCTCACCTGCGTATGTCTGTTTGCTTCCGCCGAGAGAAGTCATATTGAAATTGACGGCGAAGCCTTCAACGGAACATTTGAAGATGCAATTGCCCATGCACAGGACAATTCGGTAATTGAAATTGTCGGTACTGTTG